>JBDSAM010000110.1:0-4860 GCA_039922135.1 Blastocatellia bacterium | reverse complement strand
GATTGATCTTTCTTGAGCGCAATCCATTGATAGCCGTCGCGGCTGTAGGCCAGATGCAACCCGTCTTCGCCATTGCCGCGAAACGATGTGAAGAGCCAGACCGATTTCGAATCGGCCCTATTGAATGCCGTCGTCACCAGCGCATTCGCGCCAAAGCCGAAAAGGACTATGCACAAGATGAGCACCGGCAAAGATTGAACCTTCATCACTTGTACCTCCGAAACTATGTTTGTTGATTAATCGCCCTCATTCTGTACGCAGGAATATTCAGGCGCAAGATTCCATCGGATCACGAATTGCAGGATTCACGGCCAGGCCAAAAACGGAAGTTGTTGATTGGGCAGCAGACGATTATGATTTCGCCCCGCTAAAGCTATGGCAAAGATCATCAACACCTATCGAACGCTGGCCGCTGCCGAAGAGGCGGTCGCGCAACTCACCATCAGCGGATTCGACACCAACCGCCTGTCAATCATCGGGCACGGCGACAAGCGTCTGCTCAATGGCCCGCACTTAAAGAAGTCATTATTGTGGGGCGGCGCAATGGGCGCGGCGGCGACGTTTCTGCTGCCGGGCGGAGGACATCTGTTTCTGGCCGGCCATCTGGCGCGGACGGTTGCGCTGCACGCATTGGGCATCACGGCCAAAGGCATTGCCACGGGACTGGCGGCTGGCGGAAGCGTTGGCCTGCTGCGCCGCGCGGGGCTGGATCATCGCGCGGTCAAAGAGACTGCGGAGGCTGTAGCGGCTGGGGACTTTGCGCTGGTCATCAACGGCGACTGGATCACAACCCAACGGGCGCGCAGATCGCTTGGCTGTCACAGGCAACAGGCTGATCCGCGTTTGACTGAGATCGTGCGCCGCTACGGTTATGAACATCAATCGTTTCTATCGCTCTACGGCGGGATGAAGGTCTGGTATGCGCCAAATGATGGTGCCGTGGATGCCGCCGTTATCTATCGCTGCGTCGGACGCGTGGCGATTGTTGCCGCCTCGCCGCTCGCCCCCCGCCAGCATTGGGCAGAGGCCACGAGCTTGTTTCTGAAGCACTGCGAGGAACAGAAGCTGGATTGCCTGATGTTACCAATAGGATCGGAATTCGCCCAGGTCGCGCGCCAATGCGGGATGGCTCTGTTGCGCATCGGTGAGTCCGGTTACTTCCAGCTTCCTGCCTGGCGGCCAGCGGGCGACCGCGCCAAGAAAGTCCGCGCCGGCGTCAATCAGGCGCGCAAAGCCGGCGTATACATCGAACGCTACGATCCGGTGCGGGATCAATGTGAACTTAAGCGGCGCGAGATCGAAGAACTCTGCCAACGTTGGATTGATACGCGCGAAGTGGATGCCCTAGGATGGCTGCTTGAACTCGATCCCTTCTCTTTTGGTGAGAACAAACGATACTTCCTGGCGCGAAAAGCCGATGGGCAGTTGGTGGGGTTGCTGGCCTGTTCGCCAATCTACGCGCGGCGCGGCTGGTATCTGGAAGATTTGATCCGCGACCAAAAAGCCGAGCGGGGAGTCAGCGAATTATTGGTGGTCGAAGCACTGAATCAACTGGCCGCCGAAGGCGCGGAACTGGCTACGCTGGCCACCTCACCGCTCGCCGGCCTGAAGCCTGTCAAAAACAACGTTGCCGGAAACGACCCCGCTGCTGGCAATAATGCAGCCGGAAATAGTGCCGAAAGTGGGTTCAAACATCTCTCCCGCCTGCTCAACCTGATCTATGAACACCTGGACACGTTCTACCACTTCAAGGCGTTGCACCGCTTCAAGGCGAAGTTTGCGCCCTCATTCATTGATCCTGAATATCTGGCTTTCTATCCGCCACGCATCCGGCTGCGAATGATCTTCGCATTGATCGGCGCATTTGACCCTGCGGGCTTCACCGGTGTCCTGGCCTCCAAGTTGCGGCGGCTATGGAAAGAGGCACGCCAATCGGCGAACAATTTATGAGCACTGCTTCTGTTTCAGGCACAAGTTTCAGCAAAGAGCTGCCTATAACAAGCGGGATCACCGCGATCTACGCGCCAATACGGCTTTGTCGGACGCGGTCGGCGCGTAGCGGCCTTCGCCTTTCTGCGGGAAAAGGGTGAACAATGGAGCTTGCTGTGGTGGCTGTTTTTGCAGCGGATCCGCCAAGTGACGTATGACGTGTAAGCAATTTTCGGAGGAAGAAATCTTGCGTACTCTCAATCGCTCTCTTTCTTTGTTTGCATTGGCTGTTTTGCTGGTGTTTTCGGTCAGTTCGCAAACTCAATCCTATTACCCACTGGCCGCTGGACTGGATGAAAGCTGGCGCACGGCAACGCCGGAATCGCAAGGCGTTGATTCCACACTGCTGGCAGAAGCCATCGAGACGGCGCGGCAGCGCGGCTTGAACATTCACAGCTTCCTGCTGGTGCGCAACGGAGTGCTGATCGTTGAGTCCTACTTTTACCCTTACGACGGCAAAACGCCGCATGACATTGCATCTGTCACCAAACCAATCACTGCCACGCTGATCGGTCTGGCTATTGCGCAAGGCAAAATTGAATCGGTCAAACAGCCGATGCTCTCGCTTTTCCCCCGACGCAAGATCGCCAACGTGGACGAACGTAAACAGCGCGTCGCGGTCGAACACCTGTTGACGATGTCTTCAGGCTTGGCGTGCAAGGCACAGGCGGGCGAACCGACTTTGTGGGAGATGCTCGGCACGCCCGACAACACTCAATTCATGCTTGATCTGCCGATGGTTGCGGAACCGGGCAGCACCTATGTGTATTGCAGCGGCGGCATGCATCTGCTGTCGGGCGCGCTGTTGCAGAAGACGGGGATGAATGCTGAAAGCTATGCGCGCAAGCATCTGTTCGCACCGCTGGGCATACGCGAATTGATCTGGCCGCGCGATGCGCAAAACGTCAGCCACGGTTTCGGCAATCTGCATCTGCTGCCACGTGATATGGCGAAGCTGGGCTGGCTGTTTCTGAATCGCGGCCAGTGGGACGGCAAACAGATCGTGCCCGCTGCGTGGGTGGCTGAAGCGACGCGTTCGCACATCAAGACGGGCGGCGCGGGAACCAGCGATTACGGCTACGGCTGGCGCGTGCCGACGAACGGCGGCCCGGTTGCATTTGAAGCGAGCGGGCGCGGCGGCCAACAGATCAGCGTCCTGCCCGCGAAGAACGCCGTCGTAGTATTTACTGGCGGCGGCTTCAATTCAGGTGAGGTGATGAAGCTGGCTCTGTCGGCGATCAAATCGGATCAACCGTTGCCGGAAAATCCGGCTGCTGTTGCCAAGCTCAACGCCGTAATCACCGCAATCGCCAAACCGCCAGCGCCGCGATCAATCGGTAAACTACCTGCCTTGGCGCAAACCATCTCTGGCAAGACCTATGAATTGGAACCGAACTGGATGGGATTGAAATCGTTATCGCTGACATTTCCCGCGGGCGACCAGACCGCCATGGCGAAGCTTCAGTTTCAGCCTGCGTTGAAGCAGTACCAGTTCGGTTTGTCAGCGAAGGTCAGAGGGGCGAAGACCTTGGTGGAAGTGCGTCCGGTCGGACTTGACAGCGTCCCGCGCATCACCGGCGATGGGTTGATGGGTTTGCCCGTGGCATTGAAAGGTTCCTGGGAAGACGAACGAACATTCGTTTTTGAATACGATGAGATTGCCAACACCAACACCTATCGGCTGCGGCTGACGTTCGATGGCGACAGCGTCAGCGTTCAGGCCAAAGAACGCACTGGCCTGTTCGACGAAAAATTCCGTGGACAAGCAGACTCAAAGGTAGGTTCCACGGTAAGGAAGTGAACACAATTTATTAACGAACTGGCCGCTGAGAAGAATAAAACTATCCGGAAGAGTGGGATCGCAATGACACCTAACGAGCAATCAAAACAAAAACAGCAAGCCGCTGAGCAGGCTGTCGAGTTTATACAATCGGGGATGATTGTCGGACTCGGCACCGGCTCGACAGCCATTTTTGCGACACAGCGAATTGCCCACTTGTTAAGCACGGGGCAACTCAAAAACATCACTGGCATCGCCACTTCACGCGCAACCGAAGCAGAAGCGCAACGGCGGGGCATTCCATTGCTGGCTGACGATTTGCCGATTCAGGTAGATGTTACCATTGACGGCGCTGATGAACTCGATTCAAGCCTGCGGTTGATCAAAGGCGGCGGTGGCGCATTGCTGCGCGAAAAGATCGTCGCCCAGGCCAGCAGCCGCGTCATCATTGTTGCGGATGAAAGCAAAGTGTCAGATCAGTTGGGAACGAAATTCAAACTGCCTGTGGAAGTGCTTCGCTTTGGCTGGCGCTCTCAAGCACGTTATCTGGAATCGCTGGGCGCAACCGTCGAAGTCAGGCAAACAGCCGATGGTTCACCGTTCGCCACCGATTCAGGAAATCTGATCCTGGATTGTCGCTTCGGACCGATTGCCGATCCGACAGAACTGGCATCCAAGCTGAATCAACGCGCAGGCATAGTCGAACATGGGTTGTTCATTGAAATCGCAACGGACGCGATCATCGCCGGCCAAGACGGCATTCGTCATCTTATTCGCCAATAGCAAATAGAAAGTGGAGAGGGGATGACGGCAATATCCCTCCATCACTTTTAGCCTTCGGCGTGAAGTCCGCTAACGGGCTTTCTCGGTTGAAGGTTTGGTCTTGGCCCTGCTCATTGCCGCCGCCGGGGACTGCACCGCGACATTACTTATCACGACCTTATTCAGCAGCTTGCTTCCAGGATCGCCGGGTTGAGTCGGCATATTGGCGATCTTTTCCACGACATCCATTCCTTCGGTCACTTCGCCAAAAACCGTATATTGCCCGTTCCACTGCGGAAAATCGCGCAAGCAAATAAAGAACTGGCTGG
>JBDSAM010000109.1:0-5598 GCA_039922135.1 Blastocatellia bacterium | reverse complement strand
GATTCGATGGCGATGATTTTGCCGGCGTCTCGACTTGCGCAACGTTCCCTGTTGGCAATGGAGCCGGCGATGTTGTAGGCGAAGGGGCTGGAAGCAGCGGCGTCACTTCTTGTTTGCTGCCCTGCTGGACGATGTTCTTGCCGTCATTCCCACGCTTCATCAAGACAATTGTCGCCACCACCGACAGCGCGATCAGCAACAAAGCCAGCGCCGCTTGCCGCAAGACAGCGGGAGTCAGCAAACCGCCCATCAATGATTGCCACCAATTGGCTTTTGATTCTGATGACTCTGGTTGAATTTGCCGCGCGGGTTCAGCCGCGATGCGCGCGCGAATCACTTCCCACGTGTCAGCGGTTGGCTCAACGGCGGTTCGTTCATAAAACTGCGCGAAGAGTTCGTGTTCAAGCGCCAAGTCATCGCGCAACGCGATGCATTCGGCACAATCCGCCAAGTGCGCGCGCATTTCTGCCGCAAGCCGTTCGCTCGATTCGCCGTACAGAAAATCTTCCAGTTCAGTTTGGCAACGTTCGCAATTCATAAAATTCAGTGGTCGGTGGTTGGCGGGCGGTTTTTACCAGCCACCGACCACCAACCACTAAACAGCCAGATAAGGCGCAATCATCTTTCGCATCTCTGCCCGCGCGCGGTGCAGATCAGTTTTCAGCTTGCCGATGGAATGGCCCGTGATTGAGCTAATCTCTTCGTAGCTTTTCTCGTGAAAAATCTTCAGACTGAAAACAATTCGCTTGTCATCATCCAAACCAGCCAACGCGCGATGAATCGTCTCTGTCAATTCGCCATCCAGCATCTTCATTTCCGGCAGAACAAATCCCGACTCCAGCTTCAGACTCTCCGGTTCATCCAACCCGACCTTGCGTTCATCCTTGCGCATCTGCCGCGCCGATTCGCGAACGACGTTGCGCGCGATGCCGAACAGCCATGTCGAAAGTCGCATCTCATCCCTCAGGCCGCTTAAGTTTCGATAAGCGCGGACAAAGGTTTCCTGTGCCAACTCTTCGGCCAATTCACGGTTCCGGGTGTGGTTGTTGATGAAGCTGAGAACCGGGCGGCCATAGCGGTTGAAGATCAGATGGAAAGCATCCTCGTCGCCGCCTTTCGCGCGCGTCACCACGCCCGGAGCTATTTCCGCAAACGCCATCTTCTCCCTCAGGCCATTCTGCCCTCTCCGATTGCCTCTCTCCTGGTCTTTCCAGCTTTGATCTTTGCTGTTTGTCGCAGTCAGAAAACCTATCATCTTTGGTATTGTCACCATCGTTTTCAGTGTCGTCTGGTAAGTGCAACAAATACCACGAAGGTTTCAAACCGGAGGCAAAAAGTTCGCCGCTTCTGGCGGGGGCATTATGCCGGAGGATATGCTATAAGTCCGGCCGTTATGATTAAGAAACGTTTTCTGGTTACCGGCGGCGCCGGTTTCATTGGCTCTCATTTAGTGGATCATTTGCTGGCAAAGGATCCGGCGCGGGTTACCGTCGTAGACAACTTCGACGATTTTTACAGCCAGCAGATCAAACGGCAGAATATCGAAAACCACCTGCTCCATCCGGCCTACCGCCTGGTCGAAGCCGACATCCGCAATTACACCGCACTGAAACAACTTTTTTCCGACGAAGTCTTTGACGTCATCATTCACCTGGCCGCCAAAGCGGGCGTGCGTCCGTCTGTTACCGACCCGCGCACTTATCAGGAAGTCAACATTGCGGGCACAACGAATCTGCTAGATCTGGCAGAACGCAACGGCATCAAGAAGTTCGTTTTTGGTTCGTCAAGTTCCGTTTATGGCCCATCCGCCACGCCACCGTTCAAAGAAGACGCGCCACTTGTCCCCATCTCGCCATATGCGGCAACCAAAGCTGCTGGCGAATTGATCGCGCGCACATTCAGTCACCTGCACGGAATGAACATCACTTGCCTGCGATTTTTCACGGTCTATGGAGCAAGGCAGCGGCCAGATTTGGCGATTCACAAATTTGCGCGCCTGATTTCCAGCAACCGTCCGATCCCAATTTACGGCGATGGCAGTGCTGAACGCGACTTCACCTACATTGAGGACATTATGCAAGGCGTGCTGACCGCAATTGATTACCACGCTACGCCCTTCGAGGTCATCAACCTCGGCGAGTCTCACACCATCACCGTCAATCTGATGATTGAATTGCTAGAAGACGCGCTCGGCCAGAAAGCTGTCATTGATCGCCAGCCTGCGCAACCCGGCGATATGCCACGCACTCATGCCGACATCAGCAAAGCCCAAGCGTTGCTCGGGTACAAGCCAACGACATCAATCGAAGTGGGAATCAAGAAATTCGCAGAATGGTTCAAGCGAGGAGCAAAGCACTAAAAATTGTTAGCCATGGGAGGCAAGCAAATGGCAACGGCACAAACACAGCTTCAAAAAAAACTCTACACCGTCGCTGAATATCTGGAATTCGAACGCCAGGCCGAAGAACGCCATGAGTTCATTGACGGTGTGATTCGCGCGATGGCAGGCGAAAGCCCGCAACATAGCAGTATTAACTTCGATCTAAATATCGAAGTTGGCAACCAACTAAAAGGTAAATCCTGCCGGGGATTTTCGCCGAATATGAAAATCCGCAGTGGTGAAAAAACTTCTCCTGATTCTGTCAAAGGTTTGTTCTCTTACGCCGACTTAACCATCGTCTGTGGTGATCCGAAATTCCACGATGAAGTTGGCGACGTGCTGGTCAATCCCAAAGTGATTTTTGAAGTTCTTTCTCCCTCAACCGAATCATTTGATCGCGGCGAGAAGTTTCATCGCTATCGCAATCACAATGAATCACTGACCGATTATGTATTGATCTGGCAAACTCAACCAATGATCGAACACTTCCAACGCCAGTTAACCGGCCAATGGCTGATGACCGAAGTCAAAGGTCTGGAAAGTGAACTCCACATTGCTTCAAATGATTGCCGGTTGAAGCTGTCTGAGGTTTATGAACATGTCAATTTCCAGTCGCCCGACGCGCCCAACACAAGTGTTACACACGAGGACGAAACATAGCTGCGCGACTGTAGAGTCGCCGCAATTCCCCGGAAAAAAGATTATGCCAACCAAAGCGAATTACATTCCTACGGGCTTCCACACTGCAACACCCTACCTGATTGTCAGCGACGGCCTGCGCGCGGTCGAGTTTTACAAACAAGCATTCGACGCTGCCGTCATCAACTGCGACGCGACGCCGGACGGCCGGTTCATGAACGCCGAGATCAGGATCGGAACGTCGCCGGTGATGATCGGCCAGCATGCTGACGTAGCTTCAAGCGGTGAACCGTTGCCGCCCGTCAGCATCTACCTGTACGTCGAAGACGCCAACGCTCTGGCCGCGAAAGCCCTCGCCGCTGGCGCGCATGAAATCTACCCCGTCAGCGATAAATTTTATGGCAATCGCGAAGGCGGCGTGCGCGACCCGTTCGGCATCACCTGGTGGATTGCCACGCACCTGGAAGATCTGACGCCAGAAGAGATCGGCGAGCGCGCGGCGGCATATTTCAGCGGCGCTTCGGAAAAGACCGAAGCCTGAATTCCATTCGGAGAAAAGTACCGTGCAAAACCGACAAGCCGCGATGCCGTTTATCCTCATAACCGTGCTGCTGGATATGCTGGGCATTGGAATGATTATCCCTGTGCTGCCGAAACTGGTGACAACGCTTTATGGCGGAGATATCAGCACCGGAGCCAGTATTTTCGGCTGGTTCGTCGCGTCATACGCGCTGATGCAGTTTGTCTTTTCTCCAGTGCTGGGAAACCTAAGCGATGCATACGGACGGCGGCCTATCATCTTGTCATCTCTGCTGGGTGCGGGCCTGGATTACCTGATGATGGCATTTGCGCCAACCTGGAAGTGGCTGTTTATCGGGCGCGTCATTTCCGGCATCACCGGCGCGAACATTTCGGCGGCCAATGCCTACATCGCCGACGTTAGCGCGCCGGAAGACCGTGCCAAAAACTTCGGCATGATCGGCGCCTGCTTCGGGGTCGGCTTCATCCTTGGACCAGCACTGGGCGGCTTGCTAGGTGGATACGGTTTGCGCGTGCCATTTATTGCAGCGGCAGGGTTGAATCTGCTCAACGCGCTGTACGGGTTTTTCGTCCTGCCGGAATCACACGCGAAGGATAATCGCCGCCCGTTCAATTGGACGCGCGCCAACCCGCTGGCGACGCTCCAAGGCCTGACGCGCTATCCGGTGGTGCTGGGACTGACAGGCATCATCGCGCTGGAACGCATCGCACACGATTCGTTGCCCAGCACCTGGGTGCTTTACACAACCTATCGTTTCAACTGGACGCCGCTGGACAACGGCCTGTCGCTGGCGCTGGTCGGCATTATGTTCGCCATCGTCTCCGCCGGATTGACCGGCCCGATCGTGAAAAAGCTGGGTGAGCGCAAAGCCATTATCTTCGGACTAATGATAGGGTCAATTTCCTTTTTGGTTTATGGACTGGCCACAAAAGGATGGATGATGTACGCGATGATCGTGCTGGGCAGTATAGGCGGGATCGGCGGAGCTGCCATTCAATCGCTCATCACCAAGATGGTTTCCGCCAGCGAGCAAGGCGCGGTGCAGGGCGTCATCAGCAGCATTCAAGCCGTTGCCGCGATCATCGGGCCGCTGATGGCGACCAACCTGTTCGCTTATTTCACGTCATCAGCAGCGCCAGTACACTTGCCCGGCGCAGCATTCATCGCCAGTTCAATACTGGTAGCAATCAGCGCATTGCTAGCCATTCGCAACGCGCGGGCGAATCCTGCGATAGAAAACGACGCCGTCACCACTTGATTGCCTGCGCCAACCTATCTTTTCTTTTCAATTTTTATCCCATGCTCGCGTGGATACAGACCTGGCAAACTGACCGGCAGCTTGCCGTTGATCTCGATCTCGCCCAACACGGCTTTGGCCGCCGCGCGCTGGCTGACTGGGAACGGGCTATAGGCAAGTAGGTAGCTAGGCGAATCTGGAATGGCCATCAACAGATATGGATTGCCGAACGAGATCACGACCAGTGGCGTGCGGCTGGCAATCAACCAGTCAGCGATGCGTTTACCGGCTGCAGGCAATGCAACGCTGCCTTTGCCGCTGCGCGCGCGAACGGCCAGCGAATAGATCACCACGTCAAAACCCACTGTACCCACGCGCGATAGAACACGATCAATCTCAGCTTCCGGTGCTTTCGGATCAAGCACGTAATTTTCGACCAAGCCGACGCGCTGACGAAGCTCATCAACGAACGTTCTGGTCACCGTTCGGTCGTCTTCGTCGGTGAAGGTCAGATTCAGGATTCTTCCCTTTCGCTCTGGCGCATTGTTCTGGCCAGACAGTGCGATTTGTTGCGGCCTGTCTGCGAAATTAAGCGGCAACAGCTTCTGTTGGTCGCGCACTAGCGTGATCGAATGATCAGCAATTTGCTGCGCAATTTCGTTGAAGCGCGGGTTGTTGACGACGCGATCTACGTCGTTCAGATCAACCGTTTTTTTCTGGTGCAGACTGAGCGCGGCTTTGGCGCGCAGGATTCGTTCGACTGAAGCGTTGACCCGGGCTTCGGTAATCTCGCCCTTCTTC
>JBDSAM010000108.1:0-5608 GCA_039922135.1 Blastocatellia bacterium | reverse complement strand
TTTTGGTCCATTTACTGCTTCGCATTAAGGAGACTCTGCCAGAACGGCTTCAATCCGGCGTGATAGCTCGACTTCTGAAAGCCGCGTCGGCGAATAGAATCGCACCACGCCTTTTCGATCTATCAGCGCGAACGTTGGCGTGGCCGCAACACCGTAGCGAACCATCGTATCCGTATCAATCGTGATCGGAACGGCATCAAGTCCGGCGTAAGAATCCGTCCAGACTTTGGCGATATGCGCTTTCTCTTCCGCAGGCGTTGCGGGCTTGTCTTGCGCGCCAGTACCGTAGAGGCGAGTGGGAGCCATCACAACCAATCCTTGCGGCAGGTACTTTTTCGTCGCGCTGGCCAGCGTTGCCGCCTGCGCCTTGCAGTCGCCGCACCAGTTTGCCCACAAAAACAGCAGCACCGGCTGGCCTTTCAATGCGGCAAGCGTAGATGGCTGCGGCCCAATGAAGTTCGCGATGTTGATTTCAGGCGCGGGCTGCCCTTCCAGCGACAGCAGGTTGATATTTTTGCGGATGCGCGCGCGCAAGGAGACATCTTTGGCGCGGGCAAATTCTTCTTCCAAAAAGCGTAGCCCCGCGCCTCGCCCTTCACGTGATGCGCGCAGTTTCCCTTCCACCTCGATTGCTGCTCCGAGCGGGGACAGTAGCTCTGACTTCTCTTCCCGAATCTCCCGACGAAGCTCTGCAACATACGCCGCCGCAGCTTCCGGCTGCCTGAGCATCTCAGCCCCGCGCGCCAGCCAGCCCACCGCGTCCAGGTATTCCGCATCTACGCCGTTCTTCTTCTTGTACTCCTCAGCCGCCGCCGCCCCGCTGGCCAGATCGCCTGCCGAAAGCTTGTTCCGAACTGTTCGGACTAGATCACCGGCAGTTACTGTTAAAGAAATAAGAATCAGGGCGAGGAGTGAAGTAAAAATTGTGCTCTTTCTCAAGCGCGAGCCTCCTTCAATGATAATCCGTGTCTTGCTTCCGCTATGTTACTTTTGAAAGTTACTCGATGTTACACCGAGCGGAAGCATTTCATTACCCACCGGGCACAAGGTCACTTGATGATGAAAAGTTGGTCGTCGAATTTGGTGTTATGGGCGATGCTGTTGAATGTCACCGTCCAATCCTGAAGAGCGGTCGCCCCGCGCCCTTCGCTGCTGTATTGCAGTTTGTATTTGTGCGGCAGCATCAGGCCGTCCTCCACGCGAAAATCATCAAACTCTTCGGTCGCGGTAAAGTAGCTTTCGGGGTTGCTGTTTGGAGCTTCACGCGTAGCGACGGTGGCGGCAATCTCGAATTGGTAGCGGGTGCGGACGTGGCGGAAAGTTTCGGGATCGAAGTAGAGAAACGTCTTCAGGTCGGTCGAGCCTTTGCGCGGGCGGTAACTTAGTTCGTGCAACTGCCGCCCGTCAATCTTCTTCAAGCCTCGATATTCCAGCTTCGGTTGCGATTGCTCCATTCGCAGCAGCGGCCACGCAGTCGAAAGTACTCCGCCGACCAAGCCTTCTTTCATCGGCATCGGTTGCTGCGTCACAAACAGGCTGATCGCCGAGCGGCGGCCCTGCGGCAGTAACCCAGCGGCGGCTTTGTTGCCGTCGAAGGCTATGTCTTCGCCAGTGTAATCGGGGTTGGGGAACTGCATGCCGAAACGGAACTTCGCGCCAGACGAGACGAACATCGCAGTGCCGGTCAGATTGGCCGCGCCGCCAACGCGGAAGATAAATTTTGAAGCGCCGCTGGCCGTGCGCGATGTGATCTTGGCGCGCGCCTCAGCGCTGCCGATGGCGGCCAAATGTTTTGCCACCAATTCTTCCGGCTTCAATTTGTCTTGCGCTGAGACCGGATCGAAAGCTGGGGGCAGCGCGAGGCTAAGCGCTAACAGGATGCAAAACAGTCCGGCAATTTTCATTTCGCCACTGATTGATTTCATCACATTCCTCCATTGAAGCGATCAAAGCCTGGTACACCCTCATCAAGTTGGACGCCGAGCGAGTTAAGCGCCATCGAAACCATGTTGTACTGCCCAACAGTGAAGATCAGATCAAGCATCTGTTGCCGATTGAGGTGTACGATGAGCGCCTGCCAAGTCGGATTGCTGATGAAGGCCTCCGCGCGCAGTTCATCCACCGCGCGCAATAGCGCAGATTCCAACTCGCTCCACCCTGACGCGTCCGGGCCTGCTTTGATGCGTTCGATCTCTTCATCAGTCAGCCCAGCCTGACTGCCAATAAGCACATGCTGTCCCCATTCGTATTCGCTGCGGCAAAGCCAGCCGATGCGCAAGATCAACATCTCGCGTTCGCGCGCGGGCAGTGTTGACTTGCTCAACACATGAGTCCCGAAGACCATCCATCGTTCAAGCAATTTCGGGTGATGCGCCAAGGTACGGAAGATGTTCAGCACGCGGCCCCGCATCCGAGCGCGATCCAGAATGCGCCGCGTTTCGTCGTCCAACCGCTCTTCGGTGAGCGGCTCCAATCTCGGTTCGGTCAAAATCATCTGAGGAATCTCCCTAAGAAAAGTCCTGTATTCGCCTGACGCTTCTTACCACACAATCCGCACTGTCGCATATAGCAGGCCATCGCCCTTCCCTATGCATTCAGGGGGACCTGGAAAACCGCTTGCGTCAAATCCGGACATAAACTAAAGTTGCGCCCGAAGTTGGCGGCCAAGCGGGATATTCGAGTGGGCGCTGCCAATAACAAGTCATCCAAGATCAAGTTAAGATCGGTCTCAAACAAATAGAATCCAAACTACTGAGAATCATCATCGCAAGCCCCCAAGCAGACTTCCTCCCACCGGGACATTGAAATTTCGAGAAGTTGGCCTGCACTTGCCGACAGCAGAGGCTGTGGCGCACACGCGGGAAATTTCATTCAGAGTGAAGCCGACATCATAAAAGCTTTTGGAAATTCTTTTGGGCGCCGCGCATCGCCCGGGAAACTAGGCAAGCCGCATGAGCTGGGAACCAAGTGTCCGCACGCGACACTTAACCGTCATCATTTCTCTTATTTTTATCGCCACAGTAACTCTGCTGTGCTTTAACATTGCACGTCTCCTCAATGCGCACACCACTGCCAAGCGCGAAGCATTTGAGAAGGTTGCGGATCCGCTTTCATCATTCGCGCAGCGAGCAATCCTTAATCGGCCTATTGAAGAACCCCGCCTCGCCATCGGTTTGGATGAAACAGTCCGTTCGCTGATTAAAACCAATGTTGGCGAGAACAAGGACTTTGCTTACTGCGCCATTATCGCGTACGAAGACGGCGCGGTCATCGCACAGTCCAGCCCGCTCAACCTGCTGCGCACACCTGGCAGGACTGTGCCAATGGAACAGTTCGAATCCGCCCGCTGGTATAAACAACTGTGGCAATTATTCCAGCAAGATCATGTTTATGAAATGACGTGGGCACTCAATCTGAACAATAAGCCGTTTGCCCGGATCGTCGCGGGAGTGCCGACGGCGGCGTTACGCGCTGAATTGTCGCCAACCATCAAACTCAGTCTTTTCTTTGCCTCGATCATAGTAGGTCTTTGCGTGCTGACGGCGCTGCTTTCAGCCAGTCTGGTGCTTTCGCCGCTGCGCGAAGCAATTGACAGCATCGAACTGCTCGAAGCCGAAAGCGCTCTGCACAGCGAGGCGCGCCCTGTCAATGCTGAGATGCAGTCTATCGCACAACGCCTGCGCGAACTGGGACGCCGCTTTGCGGGTAATCGCACGGAGATTGAAGCCATCCGCGATCAGTTGCAACAGGTCGTCGGCAGTCTGACCGAAAGGGTGCTACTGCTCGATCGCGAACGCCGCGTGATTATGGCCAGCCCGGAAGCTGAAAAGATGCTTAGCGGCGGACGATTCACATTGCGTGGACAAAAACTGTCAGACGCGCTCAGCTACAGCCACCCCCTGACCATCATCGCCGAACGTGCCTATACCAGTGGCCAGTCGCTGCAGGAAATCACCAACTTCCCTGTCAATGGATCGCAACAACCGCAAACCGTCGTCGCGTCGTTGCAGTTATTTGAAGATCGCGGACAGCCGGCGGGAGCATTGCTCACGTTGCGAGATTTCGAAACATTACAGCGGCTAGAAACGCAACTCGATTTCGCAACAAAGCTGGCTGCGCTCAATCGCATCACCGCGGGCGTCGCGCACGAAGTCAAGAACCCTCTGCATGCGATGGTGCTGCATCTGGAACTGCTTGGCGCAAAGCTGGACGCGGGACTTGATCCGAAGCCACACGTGGACATCCTGATGGCCGAAGTCAACCGGCTGAAACGCGTCGTGCAGACCTTCCTGGATTTCACCAGGCCCGTTGAACTAAAGCTGACGCAAGTGGACGCTAACGTGCTGGTTCGTGAAGTGATCCTGTTGGCCGCAGATGCCCGCGCACAGGGCGTGGATCTGGAAGAGCATTACGGCAAAGGCCCGCTGATCATCAAAGCCGATTCTGATCTGCTCAAACAGGCAATTCTCAATATCATCATCAATGGATGTCAGGTCATGCCCTCGGGAGGCAAACTGGTGATCGAGACTGGCGACGACAATGATGGCCACGCTTTCATCGCCATCACCGATCACGGCCCGGGGATTCCTGAAGATTCCCGCGATAAGATTTTCAACCTGTACTACACGACTAAGCCCAAAGGCAGCGGGATCGGCTTGGCACAGGCCTTCCGCGCTGTTCAGCTTCATAACGGGCGAATTAAAGTTGAATCTGAAGTCGGTGCTGGCACCTGCTTTCGCATTATCCTGCCGACGACGTAACACGACCGTCAAACAAAATTTCAACCTGCATAGAAGTTAAAACGCGATGTTTCGTGGATATTTCGATCCACGGCCATATGCGACAAAGTTGAGCTGCTTATGAAAAAGGTTCTGGTTGCTGGGGCTTCAGGCCAGTTGGGTCGGCATGTTATTCAACAATTGCAACAACGCGGGGTGATGGTTAGCGCTCTGGCGCGCGACTCAAGCAAGTTGTCGGAATTGGGGATTAATGAAGTGGTGAATGGCGATCTGACAATGGCAGAAACTCTGCGCGGCTGCTGTGATGGCGTGGACGCAGTGATTTCCTGCGCGGGCGCTTCGATGAGCATCAATAATTTCCGTGATCGCGCATCATTTTATGAGATTGATTACGGGGGTAATCTAAATTTGCTCGACGAAGCCAAACGAGCCGGCATCGGCAAGTTCGTCTACGTTTCCCTTGCTGGCGGTGACCGGCTGCGACAGACCGAATATGGAGACGCACACGAGAAATTTGTCGCAGCATTGCAGGCTTCGGAGATCAGACACACGGTGGTGCGTCCAACTGGATTCTTCGGCTTCAATCTGGAGCTTTTGAAATTCGCCGCCAAAGGACGTGGCTTGGTAATCGGCAACGGCGATTGTAAAACTAATCCGATTCACGAAGCCGATGTTGCAATCGCCTGTGTCCAGGCGCTGGAAAGCGATATGGATGAAATCTCCATCGGCGGCCCGCAAGTTTTCACGCGCAAAGAGATTGTCGAAATGGCATTTGCCGCTTTGGATTGCGCTCCCAAATTGATTTCAATCTCGCCGGGATTGTTCAAGCTTATGATTTCACCGCTCAGATTCATTAATCGCCGAGTCTA
>JBDSAM010000107.1:0-3371 GCA_039922135.1 Blastocatellia bacterium | reverse complement strand
GTTGGCACAGCGCTGCCCTCCGGTGAACTAACCAACCTGACAGTCGGACAGTACCAACAAATTGTCAGTCAGCAAATTGGCGCAGTCACAGCAGCATTGGCCCCGAAGGACCTCACTGATCTGTCGGTGCGTTCGATCCAATTGAACAAATCGGCCGCACAGCTCTACCCCAAGGATTATCCGGTGCAACGCAGTTACCACATGAACGCCGGGTTCCAACGCGATTTGGGTCACGACCTGGTCATCAATGTTGACTTGGTTCGCCGTGTTTTCGTCAACGTCCTGCTAGATGAAATTGACCTCAATCGCTTTAATCGCCGCATCAATGGCGTGCAGTCGCCGGTCATTCCTCTTTGCACGACTGCAGCTCAACGCAGTGATCCAAATGCGCAATGTTCGACAGGTGGGATTAGTTTCTGGATTCCCGGTGGTCGTTCTACCTATAACGCATTACTGGTCAAACTCGACAAGCGATTTTCCAAACGGTACCTTTTCACCGCATCATACGCCTTGACCAATAATCATGGGATCAACGGCATCAACAACCTGGACAATTATTTCAGAACCTATGGGCCGCAGGGCGGAAGACACTCGCTTAATATTTCTGCGCTTGTTGACTTGCCTTGGGGTTTCAACATCGGCCTCATCTCGTCAATGGGAACCAAAGGCCCGGTGAACGCAATGGTAACTGGGGTTGACTTGGACGGTGATGGAACAAGTTCCGAACCACTTCCGGGACTTTCCTGGAACTGCCTCAACCGCAGTTGTGGCAAATCCGATCTGGCCAAAGCCGTGGCTGATTGGAATGCGAAATATCCGGCCGGATCGAAGGACGCTCGTGGTTCGGCGATTCCACAACTGTCGTTGCCCGCCAATTATGAATTTGGCGACAACTTTAGTTCTCAGGATATTCGTGTAACCAAGAAATTTACCTGGAAAGAAAACTACACACTCGCGATCTTTGCTGAAGGCTTCAACATCTTCAACATCTCCAATCTGGGTGGCTATAACTTCACCATCAATTCCGGTGGAGCATTTGGCCAGTCACAATCGCGTGCATCACAGGTTTTCGGAACTGGCGGCGCAAGAGCTTTCCAACTCGGCGGACGCTTCACCTTCTAGTCAGTAATTCAACTCCCGGCTGATTTACTCAGACGGCTCCATCGCGGGGCAAGCAGCAAAATGACGCAGCTTGCCCCGCTTCTTTATTTCCCTTTCTTTCTCCTAGTTGAGGGCTTGCGATTGAATCGCACATCTCTGACAATCGCTTTCCGCAAAATCACACATCCATTCAACGGAACACGAACGATGAAGACGGGTACCTCTCGCTTCATTCGCGGTTCAGTTCGATTTTTCAAGTAAGGGAGAGAGATGACTAAAAAGACTTTTGCAATTTCGGCGATCATTGCGCTGGTGTGCGCAATGATCGTGCTGACGACATTTGCGCAGACAAAACCGAAGGCCGGCAACGCGCCCTCAAAGCCGCAGCGCATCGTCATTCAGCCGAATGGCCTGCCGAAGCCTTTCGCGACTGAATCGGTGCGCAATAACCCGAGGGTTGTTGCCGCCCCATCCGGGGCCAAGCTGGAAGTTCCCGCCGGATTCGATGTCGCGGTCTTCAGCGAAGGCGATTACAGAATTCCCCGCTGGGTAAAAGAGGGGCCGAACGGCGATCTTTTCCTGGCCGACTGGCAAGCCAACACGATCTTTCTGCTCCGCGACCTGAACAAAGACGGCAAGATTGATAACGCCACCGAACGCTTTACCTTCACCACAGAAGTAAATCGCCCGTTCGGAATGGCGATTCAGAAGGTCGGCGCGGAAACCTGGTTTTACGTCGGCAACACCGATTCGATCGTGCGTTTCAAATATCAAATCGGCCAGACCAAGCTGGAAGGCAAGCCCGAAAAGTTGGCGGAGGTGCCGACGGGAGGCCATTCGACACGCGACATTCTGTTCAGCAAAGATGGCAAGAAGATGTATGTTTCTGTTGGTTCAAATTCAAACGTCAACGAAGGCGAGCCGGAGATTCGCGCCGCCATCAACGAATACAATCCTGATGGCACAGGCCATCGCATCTTCGCGTCGGGCATTCGCAACCCAGTCGGATTGGCCTGGAATCCAGTCAACGGCCAGTTGTGGACGGCAGTCAACGAACGCGACCTGCTGGGCGACGATTTGGTTCCCGAATACGCCACGTCGGTCAAAGACGGCGGCTTTTATGGCTGGCCGGATTCGTATATAGGCAGCAACCCTGACCCGCGCGTCAAAAATCCTCGTAAGGAACTGGTTGATCGCGCCATCGTGCCGGACGTGCTGATTGAACCGCACTCAGCGGCGCTGGGCATCGTCTTTTACACCGCCAAGATGTTTCCGAAGGAATATCAGGGCGGCGCATTTGTTGGGCTTCACGGCTCGTGGAATCGAAAGAACCGCACGGGCTACAAGGTCATCTACATTCCGTTCAAGAATGGCAAACCCGAAGGCGGCTACGAAAACTTCCTGACCGGTTGGCTGCCCAGCGAAGAGTCGCCGGAAGTATGGGGCCGTCCCGTCGGCGTGGAAGTCATTCGCGATGGATCATTGCTGGTCGTGGACGACGGCGGCAAGAAGGTTTGGCGCGTGACGTACAAAGGAAAGAAGTAGAAACCAAAAGGCAAAAGGCAAAATCAAGAATAGAAAGTCCATACTTTTGCCTTTTGGTTTTTGACTTTTGCCTTTTGATTTTCAATGACAAGAATCACTCAAAGGTTTGAACAACTAAAAGCCGCAGGCCGCAAAGCCTTCATCCCATACATCACCGCGGGCGATCCCGATCTGGCCACAACCGAAAGCCTTTTGCTGGCATTGGCCGATGCCGGTGCGGATGTAATCGAACTCGGAGTGCCGTTTTCTGATCCGATGGCGGATGGGCCGGTGATCCAACGCGCATCTGAGCGGGCGTTGAAAAATCCTGTCGGGGTAGCTGAAGTGCTGCCAATGGTGAATCGCTTTCGCCAGCATTCAGCCGGGCGCGATGTGCCGATTGTGCTCTTCACCTACTTCAACCCGCTGATGCAGTTCTCCAAGGAGAAAGTTGGAGAGAAGCTGAAGGCCGCAGGCATTGATGGCGTGCTGGTCACGGACTTGATTCCTGAAGAGGCAGAAAGCTTTGTGGCCGAGATGCGCGCGGCGGGCATTGATACGATCTTCCTGGTCGCGCCGACTTCGACCGATGAACGCATCAATTTGATCGCCGAACACAGTAGCGGGTTCGTTTACGTCGTTGCGCGCACGGGCGTGACCGGCGTGCGCGAAAACATCTCGCTGGACGTGCGCCAGATTGTCGAGCGCGTTAAGCGATATACCGATCTACCCGTCGCGGTCGGCTT
>JBDSAM010000106.1:0-5655 GCA_039922135.1 Blastocatellia bacterium | reverse complement strand
CTCTACTCCAGCGGCGGCACGTCGCTGCTGGACTCCATTATCGCCACCGCCGATTATGCCCAGCAGAAAGCCAAGCAACGCCGCAAAGCGCTGATCATCATCACTGATGGTTTGGAAAAAAATAGCTCGGTAAAAGAAAGAGAAGTGCTGGATGCAGTTAAAGAGGACGAAGCGCAAATCTACCTAGTTGGCTTCATTGACGAAGAAGATAACGAGAAAGGATTGTTCGGCAAATCGCCTGCCAAAAAAGCCCGCGAACTGCTGACACGTTTGGCCACCGATTCAGGCGGGCGGGCATTCTTTCCGAAAGAGGTAAGCGAAATGCCAGCCATCGCCGATCAGATCGCAAAAGATTTGCGCACGCAGTATATCGTTAGCTACTACCCGTCGAACGGCACTAAGGACGGCACCTTCCGCTCTGTCAAAGTTGTGCTTAATCCGAAGGACAATCGCAGACTTTCTGCCCGCACACGACAGGGCTACTACGCGCGCGATCCGAAAGCGGCGCAACCTGCCGCCAACGCGAAGAAGACACGCAGCCAGTAGATTATCCGCAGCAATTGGCTCAACAAAAAATAACCGCGAAGAGAAAGCGATAAGCAATTCCCTTCGCGGTTATTTTTTTGGCTCTTTCCCCGATTCAACTGAACGCCTATATCGCAATAAGCTGACGCGCAATCACCAATCGCTGCACTTCGCTGGTGCCTTCGCCGATGGTGCAAAGTTTGGAATCGCGCCAATACTTTTCCACCGGATAATCCTTGGTGTAACCATACCCGCCGTGAATCTGAATCGCCTCTTCGCTGACGCGAACCGCAATTTCAGAAGCATAGAGTTTGGCCATCGCGGATTCTTTGGTGGTTGGGCGTTTATTGTCTTTCAGCCAGGCGGCCCGCATCGTCAATAATCGCGCGGCGTCAATCTGCATCGCCATTTCGGCCAGCTTGAACTGAATGGCTTCAAATTCGAAAATCGGCTGGCCGAATTGCTTGCGTTCCTGCGAATACTTCAGCGCCGCTTCAAACGCGCCCTGCGCAATGCCAATCGCTAGAGCCGCAATCGAGATTCGGCCGCCATCCAAAATATGCATCGCATTAACGAAGCCGCGTCCCTGTTCACCCAGCAGGTTCTCTTGCGGGATCCAGCAGTCTTCAAAGATGATCGAAGCCGTTTCTGATGCACGCACGCCAAGCTTGTTTTCTTTCTTCCCTGCCAGAAAGCCTTTCATACCGCGTTCGACGACGAAGGCTGAAATGCCACGCGAGCGCATCTCGCGATTAGTAATGGCCAGCACGACACAGGTGTCGCCGGAGATGCCGTGCGTGATGAAGTTTTTCGATCCGTTAAGCAGCCATCCACCATTGCTGCGCACGGCGTTCGTCTTCATTCCAGAAGCGTCCGATCCGGAACTTGGTTCGGTTAATGCCCACGCGCCCAACTTTTCGCCTTTGGCTAATGGCGTGACGTACTTCTGTTTGTGCGCCTCGCTAGCATATTGATAAATATGATTGGTGCAAAGCGAATTGTGCGCGGCGACGGACAACCCAATGGAACCGCAGACACGCGCGATCTCTTCGATGACGGTGACGTACTCGACATAACCCATCCCCGCGCCGCCGTATTGTTCGGGAAAAATAACGCCGGTCAATCCCAGTTCGCCCATCTTAGTGAACAACTCGCGCGGGAAATGCTGCGATTCATCCCATTCCATCACGTGCGGTTTAATTTCGGCTTCGGCAAATTCGCGCACCATGCGCTTCACCTGATGTTGTTCGTCGGTCAACTCAAATTGCATCGGCATTCCCCTGTCTCCTTTGATTCGATAAACGGTTGTTATGAGGCGATAAAAATCGCACAGGGATGCCAACAGCGCAAACGATCTTTATCGCCTCTACCCTGGGCGCGCGCGCTCACCTCGCGTGCGCCCCGGAGTGCCGCTTGCTAGAAGTAGTTGGTGATGTTGAAGGACTTTTATTTGCACAGGCTTCATTTGACTAGGGCTCAGGCGGCGGCGTGATGCCTTTCAAACGCAGATAGATCGTTGCTTGCCCGCGATGATGGGCTTGATGGTCCAGCGCGGTGGCCAGGGCAAACAACCGCGTCACTTTTGAATTGAAGAAGGCGATTTGTTCCGGAAGCTTCGTCTCGTCTATCTGGGCGGTGGCGGCGATGACGTTATCGTAGCTCTGTTCGACGACTTTGCGCAGCGCGGCTTTGGCCTTGTACTCGCTCTTCTTTTCAATCTCCTTTTCGTCTTTGCCGAACGGATTGGGCTTTCCAGTGACGCCCTCCAACAACCCATAATTCCAATAGGACAGATGGAGAAGTTGCTCGGCAAAACTGCGAATTTCCGGCGTCGGTTTGAAGTTAAGGGACTCTTCTGGCATTGCGTCCAGGTAATCCAGCGTCCACTTCTTCGCGCGCTTCCAGGTGAAATCCAGTTCTTTCATCGTTCGAGAGCGTTCAGAAGGGGCAGAAATAACAGCAGTGGCGGTCTTCTTCTCTTCCGGCTTTGTCTGCGCAAAAACTGAGGCTGAGCAGACCGAGCACAACACAAGCAAGCCTGTAATAAGGCTGCGAAATCTCGTAAGCATGAATTTTCTCCTTGTTTTTGGTTTGATGATTCGCAGGCGTGTCCGGTCAGACATCTTGTTCTACGGCTTCGAAAGGATTTGGTTGCGTATTTTTTGCAGTGATGTACAGCCCACTGTCAGTCGGCTGAGGCCTCTATCAGTCGCCCTCCCAGGAAATCTCAGCCACTGTCAGTCAGCCGTACACTCTTTGCTGCTGATCAATTTGAGATGATCAGCAGCGGCGCGGCAGAGCCGCCGCCCGCCGTCACATTCAACAATGCCGATGGAGACAGGCGAATGCCTGCGCCTTCGACCTCTTCCCCGCCCCAGGTGTATGGATCGAAATCCACATAGCGGTGTTCAAATTTCACGTTATCGCCGACCAACGTTGGAAAGCTCTGCTGCACTAGCTCAACCCGTTCCTGCACGACAAACGAAGCCCCCAACGCATCATTAATCGCTTGCCGCCACTTCGCTTCGTCACACTCCCAGCCAAGCGTAACGCCGCGCCCGCCGTAATCGCTGTTGGGTTTCAGCACTAATTGTTCGCGGTGTGAGACTAGGAAATCGAGCAGATCAATCTTACGCCCACGATATGTCGTTAGCCCCGCGCGCAGCTTTCGCGTCCAGGGAACGTGACGGCGCAGCGACACAACCTCGGCCGTAGTAAAGAGATGTTCGTACGTCGGATCATCCAGTAGCGCGAACATCGTTTTTTTGAACAGCATCTGCACGCGGAACGAATTGGCCACGCAGACGGCGCGTTCGCGCGCGGCCCGCACTAACGGATGGTTCAATCCGCAACGGGCAATCAGTTCGCCCACGACAACACGCTTGTAGACCAGATTGATCTGAAAGTCCCCGGCGCGCAGCCAGCCGCCGCGATATTCCAGTTCGCGCGGATCAACAATGATCGTCGGGCAACCTTGCGCTTCAAAGTAAAGGCGACAGATTTCAAATTCGGCGCGCGTGCTGACTTCATTCCAATCCACGATGGCAATGCGCGGGCGCTCCAACACCATCCCTTTGCCCCATTGACGGTAACTATCCAGCAGCGTTTGCAGAAGCTGCCGGCGAATATCCACGCGCCGCAGCGGGAACCGTTGCGCGAATTCGCGGACGACGTCCATCTCCATGAATATTTCGCTCAGCATGTCACCATACAGCAGCCCACCGGGCGAGTCGGCGTTGTATTCGACAAAGTGAAAGTCACCTCGCGAACCCAGAAACGCGTCCAGCCTGCCGCTGGTGTCCGGCGCGGCAAAGCCTGGTTCAATCGCAATGATCTGCTCTTCATCGGCAGTCAGATCAAGCTCCGCACGCAGTTTGTCATCGGCCATCAAAGCGCGGCCCAGCCTTTCAATCGCTGAAAGTACCAGCGCGGAATCACGCCGGATGTATTCGTATTGCGTTTCGTTGATGAACAGCGGGCGCAGCACGGTGCAGATCGGACGCCCGCTGAAGGTAAGGTTGTGCTTCGCGGTCCCGTCCAGCAGCTTTTCAATCGCGTCACTCAGCAGCGATCCGTGAAGCAGTGTGTGATAGTGTTCGATTGCGTCTGAAATCATTATTTCGTTAATGGTGGATTGTCATTTTGCGGCGGCAGTTTTTCGCCTTGCCCGCCGCCTCCGGGCAATTGGCCCTGTTCAGCATCAATCCGGTATTCCATTGCCTTTTTCGCGTCCGGGCGGAGCAGTTGATCAAATGCCATCAGTCCATTACCCATCAGGCCCGCGCCTTGACCAACAGATTCTTCATACTCTTCTTCGGTCATCTCGGCACGCTGGTGATCGGCATTGGCCAGCCAGTGCTGCAACGCCAACAGCGCGCCCCCGGCAATCAGCAATCCGACGATGGTCACAATTATGTCATTCATCTTTTATCTGTGGCCTCTCTAGCATGCTTCGCCTCTGTTGAACCGAAATCTTGGCTCAGAATCAAGCGTGCCGTATATTACACCGGCTTTATCGCAAGGCGCGACATAGATCAAGCGCCTCATCTCAAAGACAAAGGAAACATCAGTGAGTATTCGCAACGCAGTCATTCCCGTCGCCGGATTGGGCACACGCCTGTTGCCGGCCACCAAATCGCAACCCAAAGAGATGCTGGCCGTCGGCAAAAAACCGATTGTGCAGTACATTGTCGAAGAGCTTCACCTGTGCGGCATCGAACGCGTATTGTTTGTCACCGGACGCGGCAAATCTTCAATTGAAGATCATTTCGACGACGATCCTGATTTGATCCGAACCCTGCGCGAAAGCGGCAAAGAGGACTTGCTGCAGGAACTGGAATACGAACGGATGGGGGTTCACTTCCTGTACACGCGCCAGCGACAGCAGCGGGGCTTGGGCGATGCTGTGTTGTGCGCTGAGCATTTCACTGAAAATGAACCGTTCGTTGTGGCGCTGGGCGATTCGATTATCGGACGTCACAAACCGTCTTTGATCGTCCAACGACTGATGAATGCGTTTGAAGAACATAATGCCGCTTGCGCTATTGCCGTCGAAGCCGTCCCGATAGATCAAGTCTCGATGTACGGAATCGTCAAACCGGCACCCAATACAAATGGCGACGACGTTTTCGAAATTACCGACTTGATCGAAAAGCCCATCCGTGAAGAGGCACCCAGCAATCTGGCCATCGCCGGACGCTATGTTTTTGCCCCCGGGCTATTCGATGCCATCAAACGCACGGGCTTTGACCATCGCGGCGAAATTCAATTGACCAACGCGATCCGGTTGATGCTTCAGAAAGGCATGAAGATTGTCGGCGTGCGGTTGCCCCCAGATGAGAAACGGTACGACATTGGCAATTTTGAAAGCTATTTTGAAACATTCGTCGAATTCGCGCTGACCGACCCGGAGTACGGTGAAAAGCTGCGCAAGCACGTGAAGGAGCTATTCGGTGAGAATCTTTAAGTCCAAAGCCTATGCGCGTGCTGGTCTGATCGGCAATCCTTCCGACGGTTACAACGGCAAAACCATCAGCCTAATCGTGAAAAACTTTGCGGCCAGCCTGGTCATTTACGAATGGCCGCAACTGGAGATCATTCCGACCAAACAGGATCACTGCCGCTTCGACA
>JBDSAM010000105.1:0-15475 GCA_039922135.1 Blastocatellia bacterium | reverse complement strand
GCATCGGCACGACGACCTTCTCAACGGGAAGCACATTGCCGACAGGAATCACGCTTTCAAGTGGCGGAGTGCTGAGCGGCATGCCGACGCAGACCGGTACGTTTATGATTACGGTCAAAGCAACTGATTCAAATGGCTGCATGGGCACGGGCGCGACCTACACGCTGACGATCAACTGTCAGACGATCACGGTGACCAACCCCACGACCAACACAGGCACGGCTGACGCGGCTTTTAGCCAGACCTTTACGCAAGCAGGCGGCATCGGCACGACGACTTTCTCGACTGCGAGCACATTGCCAGCCGGGCTGACGCTGTCACAGGCTGGTGTTCTGTCAGGCACGCCGACGCAGACCGGGACGTTTATGATCACGGTCAAAGCAACTGATTCGAATGGCTGCATGGGCACTGGCGCGGCGTACACGCTGACGATCACCTGCCAGACGATCACGATCAGCCCGGCGACGATTCCCGGCGCATTCAAGGGCGCGCCCTACAGCCAGACTTTCACGGCTGCGGGTGCGATTGGCGCGGTCACCTGGAGCGTCAGTGCGGGCAGCTTGCCTGCAGGATTGACGCTCTCATCAGCGGGCATGCTGTCAGGGACACCCAGCGCAATCGGCAACTTCACGTTCACCGTCAAAGCGACCGACGTGAACAATTGTCCGGGGACGCAAACCTACACTCTGCCGGTAAACCAAGAGACTGTGGTTATCGCTGATCCGCTGGCCTGCACAGGCCCAGGCAATCTGGTCAACGTGACGGCGACGGTGACCAACAGCGCCGCTACTGCGCAAGCCGCCAGCCTCACCGCAACGTTGACGCCCAGTTTGCGCGCATTGCCCGGAAGTTGCGCTGCCAGCACCGGAGCGTGTTCGGTGGTCGGCTTTTCAAACGTGATGTGGATGGGAACGCTCGCCAGCGGGCAGGCCGTGACGATCAATTACCAGGCGCAGGTCAACGACGGCGAGCTGCCGGGCGCGCAACTGTGCGTCACGTCGGTCGCAACCGTTGGTAACAGCTTGCCAGTCAGTATGACAGCTTGTGGCGTGGTCAACTGCCCATTGCTCGGCCCTGGGGCTCTGCCAGCGGCGACTTCGCCGATGAGCGACCAGAAGGCAGGTTCGGTGCTAATCTATAATGTCTACACATCCTCCACCAACCCCACCCAGCAAAACACGAGGATTGCCTTGACCAACACCAATCCGGCCCTGCCTGCCTTCGTGCATCTGTTCTTTGTGGATGGCACGTCGTGTTCGGTGGCCGATAGCATCTTGTGTCTAACACCGAATCAAACGACCAGCTTCCTGGCTTCTGATCTGGACCCTGGTTCGACCGGCTACATTGTCGCGATTGCCGTTGACACCAACGGCTGCCCGACGAACTTCAATTACTTGGTCGGCGATGAGTACGTGAAGTTCGCCAGCGGACACGCAGCCAATCTGGGCGCGGAAACGATCACGGCGATTGCGGGAGGCCTGCCGTTCTGCAACAGCAATTCGGTTACGGCGACGCTGGCGTTTGACGGCATCAGCTACAACGTGGTGCCGCGCGTGCTGGCGCTGGACAACATCCCATCGCGGGCCGACGGCAATGACACGCTGCTGATCTTGAACCGGATCGGAGGCAATCTGGCGACGGGCGCAAGCACGTTAGGCTCGATCTTCGGGATTTTGTACGACGATTCCGAAAGCGGGCTGAGCTTCTCGATTACAGGCGGCTGCCAGTTGCGCAGTTCATTATCGAACACCTTTCCGCGCATAACGCCGCGGTTTGAGCAGTTTATTCCAGCAGGGCGTTCGGGCTGGCTGAAGCTGTTTTCGCAAAGCGACATCGGGATCAGCGGCGCGGCTATCAACTTCAACGCCAACGCAGGCACCAGCGCGGGAGCATTCAACCAAGGGCACAACCTGCACAAGCTGACCAACACCTCAACGGCGAATTACACCATCCCCGTCTTCCCGCCGGGGTGCTAAAAATGTTTGGCGATTTCCTGACGGCAAGCAACGTTACTGCTGCTTGCTGTCAGGCATTCTTACAAGATCGCGCCTTAATCCATTGCTCGCGAAGGCGATGAAAACTCCTCTCCTTTTGCCAGCCTTCTTTACGCAGGCTACCGCACAATTGCCAACTTGCGCCGATGTCAGCCCCCGCTGATAATGCCCGCTAACTTAAGCACCACGAAATCCAACTATAAGGAAATCCGAAAGACAACATGAGCGCAGAGCGGAAAATGGATTTGGACAAAATCACCGCGGGCGTGCGACTGATTCTGGAAGGCATCGGCGAAGATTTGACGCGCCCTGGAATCATTGAAACACCGCGCCGCGTGGCTGAGATGTACGAAGAAATTTGCGGCGGCATGTACGAAGATGCGGCGTCAGAGATCAAAGTCATTCCCGGCGAGATGCACGATGACATCGTGATGGTTAAAGACATCAGCATCGCATCGATCTGTGAACATCACCTGGTGCCGTTTACGGGCGTGGCTCATATTGCTTATATCCCGAAAGACGGGCGCATTGTTGGGTTGTCAAAGCTGGCGCGCATCGCTGATATCTTCGCGCGCCGCCCGCAGGTGCAGGAGCGGTTGACCGCGCAAATTGCCGAGCTGCTTTATCACGGCGACCTGCAACCGAAAGGCGTGATGGTCGTGATTGAATGCGAGCATATGTGCATGGCAATGCGGGGCGTCAAAAAGCCCGGCACAACCACAATCACTTCCGCAGTGCGCGGCGTTTTCCGCAAAGACGAACGCACGCGCATCGAAGCAATGTCATTTTTGACGGAGAACAGACGTGGCTAAAAACAATGTGAGTTTCAATCGTCGTGACTTTCTATTTGGCGGCGCGGCTTTGACTGCAGCGGCTTTGATCTTCCCCGTAGCGAATTGGGCGAAGAGCGATGGGTTGAGTTTTGCCGACGATCCGTTCAGCTTGGGCGTGGCTTCCGGCGACCCGTGGGCTGACAGCGTTGTGCTGTGGACGCGTCTGGCACCCGATGCGCTAAATGGCGGCGGAATGCCCGTGAAGGACATGCCCGTCAAATGGGAAGTCGCGACCGATGAACGGATGCAGAAAGTTATTGCGACGGGAACGGCAATGGCAACGCCGCAATTTGGCCACTCGGTTCACGTTGAAGTCAGCGGGCTGAAACCGGCGCAATGGTACTGGTACCGCTTCACGGTTGATGCCGGCGCAAGTACGGTTGGCCGCACGCGCACGGCTCCTGTGTCAAATGCACAAAACGAACAGATGAAGTTTGCCTTCGTCTCCTGCCAGCATTACGAAACTGGCTATTTCACGGCTTACAAGCACCTGGCGGCTGACGATCTTGATCTGGTTGTTCACCTGGGCGATTACATCTACGAAGGCGCACCGTTCAAAGACCGCGTGCGATTGCACAACAGCCCGGAGATCAAAACGCTGGAAGCCTATCGCAACCGATACGCGCTTTATAAAAGCGATCTGCTGCTGCAACGGGCGCACGCCAGTTTTCCGTGGGCGGTGATCTGGGATGATCACGAAGTGGATAACAATTACGCCGGACTAATTGCCGAAGACAACGCCCCGAAAGAAGAGTTCGCTCGCCGCCGCGAGGCCGCCTATCAGGCGTATTACGAACACATGCCGCTGCGCCGTTCCGTGCTCAAACGCGATAAGAACGTAGAAATTTATCGCCGGTTGAACTTCGGAAATCTGGCCAGCTTTTACATGCTTGACACGCGGCAATACCGCACTGATCAACCCTGCGGCGACGGCACGAAACCCACGTGCCCGGAATCGCTGGATCCCAAGGCAACAATGATGGGAAGCGAGCAGGAACAGTGGCTGGGCCGCGAACTGCGCCAATCGCGGGCGCGGTGGAATGTAATTGCGCAGCAGGTGATGATGGGCGCACTCGATAATGCTCCTGGGCCGGAGCAGAAGTTTCCGATGGATCAATGGAATGGATACGCGATGGCGCGCAAACGCTTTCTGGAATCGCTGCGCGACGGCAAGCCATCGAACCCCGTCGTGTTGACCGGCGACATTCATTCCAACTGGGTTAACGATCTGAAGCCGGGGTTTTACCAGGATAAATCGCCGGTGGTGGCGACAGAGTTTGTCGGCACTTCAATCACGTCTGGCGGCGACGGCGCGGATGTGCGGCCAACAACGGCGACGATGTTATCCGAAAATCCGCACATCAAGTTTTACAACGGCCAGCGCGGATACGTGCGCTGTTCGATCAAGTCGGATCGCTGGCAAACAGATTACCGCGTGCTCGCCACGGTGAGTAAGCCGGATGAACCAATCACCACGCGGGCTTCGTTCGTGGTTGAGAATGGGCGGCCCGGCGCAAAACGAGTTTGAAACAACGATACGGTACGGGGAGCGTGAGCGACCTGAGTTTTTATGGAAGTGTGCATTGTAGGAGGCCCAGGTCGTGTCCATAGAGAAAAGAAAGATGGAAGAGAGACTGCAAAAAATCATTGCCGCTGCGGGCGTTGCTTCGAGGCGAAAGGCCGAGGAGTTGATTCAGGCGGGATCTGTCACCGTCAATGGAAAGACTGTAACTGAGCTGGGTTCGAAGGCCGATCCCGAAAAAGACCATATCAAAGTTCGCGGCAGGCTCATCAATAAACAGCAGGAAAAGATTTACATTCTGCTGAACAAACCTGTTGGCTATTTGACCAGCCGGGCTGATCCGCAGAAACGAAAATTGGTAATGGATCTGGTTGGGCCGTATGCCAGCAGATTGCACCCCGTGGGCAGATTGGATTTGAATACGGAAGGCCTGATTCTATTGACCAATGACGGCGAGTTTACGAACTTGATCGCCCACGCTTCGCATAGCGTGGCAAAAGTTTACGAAGCAAAAGTCAAAGGCAAGCCAAGCGAATGGCAGATCAATAAAATCTCGCGCGGCGTGGTCATTGATAGCGCAAAGACCGCGCCCTCGAAAATTCGTCTGATGGAAGAGACCGAGACCAACGCCTGGTACGAGGTAACGCTACACGAAGGGCGCAATCAGCAAATTCGTAAAATGTTCGACTCGATTGGTCATTCGGTCGTGAAGCTGCGCCGCATTGCCATCGGCTTTCTTAAAGAAGAAAAGATCAAGCCGGGTGAGTTTCGCTTTCTGCGCGAAGCGGAAGTTAAACGCTTTTTCAAGCTCGGCGCGACACGAGTAAACAAGGCAAAGAAGGCAGTCCCAGCGGTCAAAAGAACGGCTAAGAGTACGTCTAAGAGTGGCTAGGGCAATCGGTTTGACAAGGCATAGTCGAACCTTTAGAGTCTCGGCTTCTTAACAAGATCAAGTGAAGGTAGATTGTTGAAGGTTCGCGTAAGTCTCGATCGCCTGCCTCGTTCTCCCAAAAAGGTACTCACTGAATGGAAATCGTTTTGGCCGAAAGCTTAGGGTTCTGTATGGGCGTCAAGCGCGTTGTGGATATGGGGTATCGCGCGCTGGACAAAGCCAACGGACTTCCGGTCGTTACACTCGGGCCACTGATTCACAATTCACAGGAGATTGATCGTCTGGCAAAAGATGGAATCACCGTTGCCAATGAAGCCACAATGCCTGCAAGCGGTACTGTGATTATTCGCGCGCATGGAGTAGCACCGCAGGCTTACGAGGATTTAAAAGCGCGCGGTTTGAAGATCATGGATGGCACCTGCCCTTACGTGCATTATTCGCAACGCAAAGCCGTCGAACTTTACCGTGAAGGTTATACGGTCGTCATTGTCGGTGATAGGAATCACCCTGAGATCGCAGGCATTCTCGGTCACATCAACAATGATGGGTTGGCCGTTAAGACCGTTGAAGAAGCACGGGCGCTACCCCACCAGGACCGTATTGGCACGATTGCGCAGACAACAATCAGCCCGAAGAAATATCACGCGATTGTTGACGCGTTGCGCGAGCGGGCGCGTGAAGTAAAAGTTTGCGAAACGATCTGCGATGCGACAGAAGAGAACCAACGCGCGATCCGCGATCTTTCAAGCGAGGTTGATCTGCTTTACGTCATTGGCGGACGTCACAGCGCCAATAGCGTTAAGTTGGTCGAGACCGCGCGCGAAAAATGTCCGCGCGCCACGTTGATTGAAACGGCCGATGAGATCAATCCCGACGATCTGCGCCGCATCTCTCGCACGGGGCGCGTTGGTGTCAGCGCAGGCGCTTCGACGCCCGATTGGATGATTCAGAGCGTTGTCGAACGATTGCGAGAGATCGAAACGAAGCTCACGGAATTGGCGATGAGTGCCGATTGATCACGGGTTGTTTTGCCATTCTAGTGTTTGCCGAATTGATTTAATCACCGGCGAGAATGTTTGCAAATCCGCGCTAACAGTTTATTATCCAAGCTCTTTCAAATCGGCAGCTCTTCCCTCTATCAATTGAGAAGGTACAGTTCAAGTGTTTGTCCAATTGATTCTGAAAGACTGCCGTCAACCGAGCTACAAGAGTAGTTCGGATAGTTTTCCCAGGAGGAAGTCCAGTCTCACATGTCAACCAACAATAGTATTCAACCCGCTGTCGGCGTGAGCGAAGCTCAGGAAGAAGTTCAGAACGCCGAAAGCGCACAACCGGCGACGGTAGCTCCGCCCTTACAAGTTGCTGAAGCCGCTGCAACCGCCAATGCTCCCGAAGCCGCTTCTGCTTCTATCAACACAGAGTTAGAAGCCTCTGCTCCTGCGCCTGAAGCTGCTTTACCTGAAGCTCATTTACCTGCGCCTGAAGCTGCTTTACCTGAAGCTCATTTAGATGCCGCTGAAAGTGCCGACTCTGGTGACGGCGACGAAATGACTTTTGCGGACATTCTCGCCGCGCACGAAAAAAAATACAGTTCCGAGATCAACGAGAACGAAGTCGTTAAAGGCCGCGTCGTCAAGATCACCGATCAAGTCGTCGTCATTGATGTCGGGTATAAGTCAGAAGGGATCGTTCCATTGGCCGAGTTCAGGGACGGTGACAAGATCACCGTGGAACCGGGCGATGAGGTAGACGTGTTTGTCAAACAACTTGAAAACAACGAAGGTTATGTCGAGTTGTCCCGTGCTGACGCGTTGCGTATGCAAACGTGGGATCAGATCGAAAAGGCGGGCAAAGACGGCACCAATGTCATTGGCCGGGTGACCGACCGCATCAAGGGCGGCTTGCGCGTGGACATTGGCGGCATTCAGGCCTTTCTGCCGGGCAGCCAAGTGGACGTTCGCCCAGTGCGCAACCTTGACAGCTTCCGCAACAAAGAGATCGAAGTCCGCGTCATCAAGGTCAACAAGAAGCGCGGCAACATCGTCCTTTCGCGTAAAGCCGTACTCGAAGAAGTCATCAGCGGCAAGAAGAATGAGACGCTGCGGAATCTGGAAGAAGGCATTATCATCGAAGGTCAAGTTAAGAACATCACCGAATACGGCGCGTTCATTGACCTTGGCGGCATTGACGGCTTGCTCCACATCACCGACATGTCCTGGGGACGCATCCAGAACCCGAGCGAGTTGTTCAAGGTTGGCGAAAATATTCAGGTCAAGATCCTGAAGTTCGACCGCGACAAAGAGCGCGTCAGCCTGGGCTACAAGCAATTGATCCCCGATCCGTGGGCGACCACCATCGAGCGTTATCCAATCGGCGCGCGCGTCAAAGGCAAGATCGCTTCGGTCACTGATTACGGCGCATTCGTTGAACTGGAATCGGGCGTTGAAGGCTTGGTGCATGTCACCGAGATGAGTTGGTCAAAGCGGGTCAAACATCCATCAAAACTGGTCGGGCAGGGACAGGAAGTCGAAGCCGTAGTTCTGGAAGTTGACCAGAACAACCGCCGGATCAGCCTTGGCCTGAAACAAATCGAGATCAATCCGTGGGACACGATTGCCGCGCGTTACGGCGTCGGCACTCGCGTCAAAGGCCGCGTTCGCAACCTGACCGACTTCGGCGCGTTCGTCGAGATTGAAGACGGCATTGATGGTTTGGTTCACGTCTCCGATATTTCGTGGACTAAGCGCATCAAGCATCCGAGCGAGGCGCTGAAGAAGAACCAGGAAGTCGAAGCAATTATCACGGCGATTGACATTGAAGGTCGCCGCCTGTCGCTTTCGATCAAAGATCTTGAACCGAACGCCTGGGATCGCTTCTTCGACACGCATAAGCTGGGCGACGTGGTTAGTGGTAAAGTCACCCGCTTTGCCAACTTCGGCGCGTTCGTAGAACTGGAAGACGGTATCGAAGGCCTCTGTCACGTCTCGGAACTTGCAGAAGGGCACGTGGACAAACCGGAAGATGCAGTTAAGATTGGCAATAAGCAGCAATTCAAGATCCTGAAGGTGGATCGCGAAGCGCGCAAGATCGGTCTATCGGCACGCGCCATTGGCAAAGACGAGCCGATTATTGACACTCGCAATTATTCTTCTAGTGATGCAGGCATGGCGGGATTGTTCGAAGTTGCCGGCTACAACAAAGACGGTGAGGACGGCTCGAAGAACTAGTTGCCAGTGAGAATCGTCAGTAGCCAGTGGTTAATGGTCAGTGGGTCTTTGCCAGTGAATTGATTTCACTAGAGCAACTAGCATGTGACCATTGCCACTGTTTCTTTTTCGCTACAGCCCTTGACCGTTTGCCCATTCGGCAGTTTGTATGAGAAGAAGTACTCTGACTTGGATCATTGTTGGCGGCGCGGTATTGCTCTGCATAAGCTGTATTGGGTTATTTGTCCTGATGACGCTAATGGATGGCGATGACGGATTTGCGGCAGGTGGCAAAGATCGTATAGCAGTCATTCCCATCGAAGGTGTAATTGACGACGGAATGGCCAAGACGGTCAACCGCCAGCTCAAACAGTATGGCGATGATTCGCGAGTGAAAGCCATTATTCTGCGGATTGATAGTCCCGGTGGCGGCGTCTCTGCTTCTCAAGAGATCCACCGCGAGGTTAAACGGATCAAGGACGAGAAGAAAAAGACGATCGTTGTCTCTATGGCCTCGGTCGCTGCCTCTGGCGGGTATTACGTTGCTTGCCCGGCAGATAAGATATTTGCTAATCCTGGGACGGTTACGGGCAGTATCGGCGTCATTGCCGAATGGATCAATTACAAGGAACTGGCCGATTGGGCAAAAGTGAAACCGGTGGTTTTCAAAAGCGGTGAGTTTAAGGACACAGGCTCGCCGACGCGTGATCTGACTGATCGGGAGAAAGAATATTTTCAGGGAATGATCAATGAGTTGTACGCTCAATTTGTTGGAGCCGTGCTGGAATCCCGTAAAGGGAAAGGTGGTCAGGGAAGTGAAGTAAGCGAAGATCGTCTGTTGAAAGAATTGGCGACTGGTAAAGTGTATACCGGCGAGGCCGCAGTTAAGAATGGTCTGATTGACGAAATTGGCAATTACGAAGACGCATTGAAAGCGACGGCTAAACTGGTCAATATCAAAGGCGAACCGCAAGTGGTCATGCCGCCGAAGCCAAAAGAAGGATTCTCGTTGCTTGATCTATTGCTAGGCACGACGAAGATTGCGGAGTTTTCGCCCAGCCAGTTGCCGAAACATTTGTCCGACATGGACACCTCAGTGAAGTTCAAATACCAGTGGAAGTAAGCGCATTTTTCGCGAAAACACGGATTTGCAGTTGTTGATCTGATGTTTGATCCTAACTTACCGTCAAACGGAGGAGCGATGACCAAAGCAGAGTTGGTGGAAGAGGTGGCTCGCGCAGCCGAGTTAACCAAAAAAGATTCGGAAGTAATCGTAGACGAAGTTTTCAAAAATATCATTCAAGCGCTTAATCGCGGCGACAAGATAGAGCTTCGCGGCTTTGGCAGCTTCCGCGTGCGCCAGCGTGACGCACGGCGCGGGCGTAACCCAAAGACCGGGGAGCCTGTGGACATTCCCGCCAAAAGCGTTCCTTACTTTAAACCGGGTAAGGAACTAAAAGAGTTGATTAATGACAAGTCTGGCGACGAAGGCACGGATGACGACGATCTGGATGACGGTGCTGACGATGGCACTGATGAATAACCAGTCCATCCGTCTGCTTTCATAAGAAAGCTACCTTTGCAAAGAATGGATGAATTTTCGCGCGCGTAAAACGGCTTCAGCACCGAACAATTTGTCACTCAAAGTCAGTTAAGATGCGCGATGCCGTGCTCAAGCTCAATGCCGGGCATCATCATTTGTGATACACGACCATTTTTTTCACGCAGCAAAGTAACTTATTTCCTTGCCAGTGTATGGGCATATGCGACGATCTGCCAGATTTGCTTATCAGTAACCTCCTTAGCAGGCGGCATCGTTTGCTTCCCTTCATTCTTGATACCGTTTTTGATAATCAGGAAAAGCTTCCCGTCAGCAGCAATTGCCGCATCGCCTGTTGTCAGGTCGGTTGGCTTCATTGCCAAAGAGCCTCCCGCACTTCCCTCACCTTTGCCGTCGTCTCCATGACACATCGTGCAGTGAACCGCGTATAGAGATTTTCCAGCAATTAAAGCCGCTGCTTCTGGCAGGGGGTTCTTTGTTTGCTTGGTTACTATAGACTCTGTTAAGGAGCTTGTTTCATTTGAAGGCTTCCTGGAACAGGCGGCGAACAGAGCAATAGCGAAAATCGTTAGTGCCAAGCTGCGCACTATAAAAAGCAAGCTATAAGTATTACCCAAAGAATTTCTCATGCAATTTCCTGCTTATTCGTTTTGTAACCGGAATAAGATTCGGCATTGCGATTTGTATCCCAATTGGAAAGTTTTGTGAAGCTGGAGCAGGCTTGGTCAAGAGCGCAAGCAAACAGCTTTTCATGCCTACCCTGATATGCGATGATGCGGCCTGATTATCCAAGCTGACTGATAAGTTTGGTTGAATGAATGCCTCTCAAATGTTCGTTAGCCCTATCAATTCCCCCCTGAATTCGCTTCGTCCCTTTAAAGATCGCTGTTCCTGCATTTATCCGAAAGCCTGAGGTGGTTTTATGCGCTGTCCGAAGTGTCAAACTGATGTTCCTGATGGTCACTTTTATTGTCCTAACTGCCGCGTCTCAGTTTATGGCTATTTGCCAGAAGGCGGGATAGCGAACGGGGGGAAGCTCGAACGAGCTGGGAGGCGACTGCTTGATCTGTTGCTATTCTTGGTTCTGATCGGCGGCGGCATTGTCCTGGCACGAGCCATCAAATGGAAAGAGCTTCTAAATAGCTTTAACTCTTCCGCTGAAGTTTCACCATCAGTTAAACCAGAGCAATCATCGCCCGGCCGGGCAACAAAACGTCGCGCGACAACTACGTCTAGACAATCACAGGAAGAGCCCGGGAATATCACCAAACCGTCTTCTACTGAAGGCTTGCCCGATCCAAAGCTGAGTATCGAAAAACCATCAACCACGAGTGCGCCCCTGCCAGCCACTAAATCGACTACGACGCCCACCCCCAAACCTGATTCGCAATAATCGAAAGGCCTATGAATTGGAACGGCGTTCATGATCAAACTGCCGCGTTGAGTCTTCGACAATGCTTTGATAAGAAGCAGGAGCTTCATTTAAGGGACGGTTAGTTGTGCTCGTTGGTGTGAAGACTGGTGGCGCAGGCGAAACAAGGTTTTTCGTTAAGGGCTTACTCGCGGGCTTAATCAAGCTAATCAAGTAACGACAGATCAGCACCAGCGTTGCAAAACCAGCAAGGCAGAACATCACTGGCGCAGGTCCATGGTTATCCTTGGAAAACAACTCTACCGTTCCAAGCGTGATGACGATGATCCCAATGATGCCGCTCAAGGCTGCGGTTGCAAAGACAAGATTAGGGGAGACCTGAGAAGTAGGCGCGCCGCCACCCGTCATCTCACTGACGATTTCTCGTGCTCGATCAATCGCCAGCAAGTTCGTGCCACAGCGTGTGCAGAATTTCTGGCTTTTCGCATTCTCGGTTCCGCAGTTTGGGCAAAACATTTTCGCGCTCCTGATAGTTGTTATTAGGTTGTCGTTGATGGGCACGGAGTGTAGCACCACGTTTTCTTGCTCTCAATCAACTCTTCTTCAAGGTAACAGCTTTACGGAGATTCACAATGCTCAGTTTCAGGAATCAAGTTGCGTCTGGATGGATTGATGCGGAGATGGCAGCTTCAGTGTTGCACGTTAGCCAGGAGAGATTCCCACATATCAGCGCTGCTATCCCGCTGGGACGCGTAGCGACTGCTGAAGACATAGCAGATCCAATCATGTTTTTGGCGTCTAGCCTAGCGCGTCACATCACCGGAGAAAATTTGAACGTCAATGGCAGCTCGGTACTTTGCGGCTAACATCCGAATCAGGGACAACCACGTGGCCTGGATTTTCCCAGTAACCCTACAAGGCGAGAAATATTCAATGACAGAAAATACGAAAGGGAACCGATGCCTCTCACTAGCCATCAGTTCCCTTTCGTATTTTGGCGAATAGCCACTCTATGCGATGCGATTATTAAGACCTACTTGCAGGCGCTTTAGAACTTGCATTTATTTCGGTCTTCCTCACACTAGCTGGCAACTGACACGCAACTAAACCAAAAAAGTTCCCAAAGGAGCTAGGAGGAAATCTCGGCCCGCACTCTCTCAATGGGAATCTTTACGTGCACTGATTAACGCCGGCTCTTCTTCAGTCGCGCGTTCTGCAAAACCTCGCCCGTATGAATTGGTGTTGCGTGGTTGAGGACAGTGTGATTCAGGGTAATCAAGAGCTGATCGTCACGTCCGCGAAATTTTCCTTGCAACGGCTGATCGCCCGTCTGCTCAACAACCTTCTCTCTCACCATATTCCAGAATTGCTTCTGCGTAATCCAATACTCTTTGCCGTCATTGCAAATGATCAAGGCCGTTTTCTTTACTTGCATAATCAGCACCATTCATTCGACATGTAAATAATCCCACAATTCATTTCGTACCCACGGGAATTTAATGAAAGTAGCAAGGGCAATTAGTCAATATTTCGTTGTCAGAAGGAGGGGAAATCCCGCTTTTCTTTGAAGCATATTCATTGTGTCACGCGCGAACTGAGAAGGGAAAGGAAGCATTCAGATCATCAGGCAGAACATCGAGGCACGGCGGGCTTGTGGCGTGTTGTGAAGGCTCATGCCACGAGCCCGCCTGAAACTCGCATTCAATTAATTTGACTCACTCTTGCGCAGCTTAATGTACGGCTCAATGTCACGCATCAATTGCGTGAACTCTTCAAGCCGCAGAGATTGAGGCCCGTCTGACCAAGCCTCTTCCGGCTTCGGGTGAACCTCTGCCATCAGCCCATCCGCACCCACAGCAACGGACGCCTTGGCCAGCGGGTTCACCAAGCTGCGCTTGCCAGTTGCGTGGCTCGGGTCAACAATAACCGGCAAGTGGGTCAGTTCAGCCAATAATGGAACCGCCGCTAGATCAAGCGTATTGCGAGTCATCGTCTCGAACGTGCGGATGCCTCGTTCACACAGCATCACGTTCGGATTGCCGTGTGTAACGATGTATTCCGCTGAAAGCAGGAACTCTTTGATCGTTGCCGATAATCCGCGTTTGAGCATTACGGGCTTTTTGATTTCGCCTAGCTTTTTGAGCAGTGCGAAGTTTTGCATGTTGCGCGTACCAACCTGCAATACGTCGGCGTATTCAGCGACAATGTCAACGTCTCCTGTATCCAGCACTTCGGTAATGACGGCAAGGCCCGTAAGTTCGCGTGCTTCGGCCAGTAGCTTCAATCCATCTTCGGCCATCCCCTGAAAATCGTAGGGCGAAGTACGCGGTTTGTATGCACCGCCGCGTAACAGATGCGCACCGGATTTGGCGACAGACACAGCGGTGGTCAGCAACTGTTCGCGGCCTTCGACTGAGCACGGCCCGGCCATCACCACAAATCCACCATCGCCAACGGTCACATTGCCGATCTTGATCGCCGACTTCTGCTTTTTGACCTCTCTGCTGACCAGCTTAAACGGCTGCAGAATCGGGAAGGCGTCCTCAACGCCATCAGCAGATTTTAGCGAGCCGATATGTTCCTTCTTGTCACCCGGACCAACGGCCGCGATAACGGTACGTTCTGCGCCGCGAATTACATGGGGTGCGTAGCCGAATTCGCGTACGCGGTCACAAATATGATCAATCTGTTCGTCCGTAGCTCCTGATTGCATAGCGATAATCATTATTCAAATGCTCCTGAAAGGTTTGGGTTAGTGTTTGGGTTGGGCGCGATCAAAATTTCATCCATCACTCGCCAGTGTCTTTAGGCGCGCGCCGATAACATCCGAGCACCTTGATGCTCGTGGCAAATTCAGCTAGATGCGCCAGTGCATTCTGCACCTGAGGTTTGGCAGTATTACCGATAAAGTCCAGATAGAAACTGTATTCCCACGGACGGCCAACAAGTGGCCGCGATTCGATCTTGGTCAAATCAATCTCGCGCAACGCAAAGACTGCCATCGCGCGAAAGAGCGCGCCCGTGCGGTGTTCCAGCGCAAAGACGATGGAAGTCTTGTCCGCATCCAACGGCGGCTCAGTTATCTCGATTCCGCGTTCAAGCAACAAAAAGCGCGTGAAGTTTTGCCGATCATCTTCAATTCCCGAAGCCAGAATTCGCGCGTCATACACGTCTGCGGCGGCGGCGCTGGCAATGGCTGCGGCTCCAATTTCTCGGCTCTCCATCAGCATCTTGACGCTGCCCGCCGTGTCGTAAGCCGCTACAGGCTTCATTTCGGGATGCCTGGCAAAGAAGTGTAGACATTGCCCCAGCGCCACCGGATGCGAATAGACGCGTTCGATTGAGTCAATCGTCGTCTCTGCGGGCGCGATCAGATTGTGGACAATGCGCAGACTTGTTTCGCCCACGATCTGCAAGTTGTGTTTGAGCAGCAGGTCGTAGTTTTGAAAGACCGAACCGAAGAGCGAGTTTTCAATTGGCGCCAGACAGTAGTCGCTGCCGCCATTTTCGACCGATGCGAACATCTGCTCGAAGGTTTCACATGGCACCAGCGTGATACTGTCACCAAGCAGTTTGCGCGCCGCCTGACTGCTAAACGCTCCCATCTCGCCTTGAAAAGCAACTCGTGAGTTTTTCTTTTCTCTGTTCATAAAAACCAAAAGGCCCCTCGTCCGGTGTAGAACGAGGAGCCTTTGTCTCGGGTGTTTCGTTTGCCTGGCTTCAGGCTAACGAACTCCTAACCCCTCTGGAGCGGCTAAAGCAAAATAAAAATAGAAGCCAAATCCAAAAGAGAAAGGCCAGGCAAACCAACTCGCAGCTACTAAGCTTTTGGCACCGCAATTGAGAGTCTGCCTTGTCATCAACCAAGATGTCATATCGTTTTGAAAAAAATGATAAAGAAGATTTATAGACGCTGGGCATTATGCGCAAAGTCAGCTCATCCGTCAAGAAGCCTAAGTCATCAGCAGTGTCCTAATCAGGGTCCAATCAGGGCAATCGCATCATATGCAAAAGCACTGATTGAGTTTACAAGCAGCGTTGAATGTGGCAAGCGTGTCAGAATCTCAAACCCTGGAGGACTGACACGCAATGACG
>JBDSAM010000104.1:0-2685 GCA_039922135.1 Blastocatellia bacterium | reverse complement strand
GGATACGACACGCGAAAAGGTTGAAGAAGCGCGTTTGGCTGCGCAATCGGCCAAGGCCAGCGCGCGGATTGAATGGCGCGTGATGCCGGGCGAAAAGCTGAGCCTTGACGCTGACAGTTTCGATCTTGTCACTTCGGTAATGGCATTTCACCGGTTGAACGGCGAAAAGTTTCTGGCCGAAGCCTATCGCGTGCTCAAATCCGGCGGGCGGTTGTTGATCGCCGATGAACTAGCACCAGCGATTGCTCCAGGTGCATTGCGGGAATCAGTGCGGCGAAACTATTACAAGCATATCGTGCGCAATCCGGCAGAAGCGGAAGCGAAATTCCATTCAACTGAAGAGATGATGCAGATGCTGGTGAACTCCGGTTTCAGCCAAATCATGTTCAAAGCTTTGCGCCAACGCAGCCAACACGACCGCGTGTTCTCGCTGGTGAATGCCGTGAAGTAGAAAGGCAGTTATGCAAGTTGCGGGAAAGCCAGAAAAAAAAGCCACTGTAATCGGCGTGCTGATGGATTTGGGCGCCGACCGCCGTGGCGTTGATATGGGGCCATCAGCCGTGCGTGTAGCCGGTTTAAATGAAAGGCTGAGCACCCTGGGCTACGAAGTCACTGACGCGGGCAACATTCCGGTGCGCAACCCTGAGATGTTGCCCATCACAGACCGGCGCGCAAAGTACCTGCCCGAAATCACCGTCGCCTGCCAGACATTGGCCGACCAAGTGGAAGCCGCGCTTGAATCCGGTTCGACGCCGATTGTACTGGGCGGGGATCATTCAATCGCGATTGGCAGTGTGGCGGGTCTGGCGGCCTTTCATCGCAAATGCGACAGCCGAGTCGGCGTCATCTGGTTCGACGCGCATGGCGATATGAACACGCCGGAAAGTTCACCATCGGGCAACATTCACGGGATGCCATTTGCGGCGATTCTGGGACACGGCGCAAAAGAGCTGACGAACATCAGTGGCTTCGCGCCAAAAGTTCACCCGGAAGATTGCGTACTGATCGGCGCGCGTAGCGTTGATCCTGAAGAAGCCATAGCACTGAAAGCCTCCGGCATTCGGGTCGTCACGATGCGTGAATTGGACGAGCGCGGAATGAGCGCCGTAATGGACGAAGCAATTGGACTGGCGTCGCAACGCACGGCAGGATTTCACGTGACGATGGACATGGACTTTGTTGATCCCGATTACGCGCCCGGCGTCGGCACGCCCGTGCCTGGAGGGCCAACCTACCGCGAAAGCCATCTGGCAATGGAGAAGGTCGCCGATTCAGGCAAGATGCTTTCGTTTGAATTGACCGAGATCAATCCTGTGTTCGATATATCAAACAAAACGGCGGAACTGGGCGTGCAACTGATTCTGTCCGCGTTCGGCAAAAAGATTATGTGATAGGCCTGGGTGCGCACGCGCCCTCGCGTGCAATCTTTTGCCGGACGCCAGCACGCGAGGGTGCGTGCGCACCCAAGTTTCCCAAGGAGGAACCTTGTCGCAAAAACTCAGAGTAGGCGTCATCTTCGGCGGACGTTCGGGCGAACACGAAGTTTCCCTGCGTTCGGCGGAATCGGTCATCAACGCGCTGGACCGCGATAAATATGACGTTGTGCCGATTGCCATCACCGGGCAGGGCAAGTGGCTGGCGTCGAGCGAAGCCACGAACCTGTTGCCGAGCGCAGTAATGGCAAGCGCGGATCAACGCGTTGCCATTTTTGGCGATCCGACAGAAAAAGGCTTGGCGCGATTTACCGGCAAAGGCAAAGCTGATGAGCGCGATAAGATTGACGTGATCTTTCCGGTGCTGCACGGCACATACGGCGAAGACGGAACGATCCAGGGACTGCTGGAAATGGCTGATGTGCCTTACGTCGGCTGCGGCGTACTGGGATCGGCTGCCGGAATGGACAAAGTCGTGATGAAGCGGCTGTTTCGCGAAGCCGGTTTGCCCATCGTCGAATTCACGCACTTTCTGCGCACGCAATGGGAGGCCGATCCCCTGCTGGTTGAACTGCGCATCACACAAGAAATCGGCTTCCCGTGTTTTGTGAAACCGGCAAACCTCGGCTCATCAGTTGGAATTTCAAAAGCGATTGACGCGAAGAGTTTGAACGAAGCGATCACGCTTGCTGCCAGATACGACCGCAAGATCATTGTCGAACGCGGGGTGGATGCACGCGAGATTGAAGTCAGCGTGATGGGCAATGATGAGCCTATGGCCAGCCTGCCCGGCGAGATCATTCCGCAATCGGCTGACTTTTACGATTACAAAGCCAAATACGTTGACGCGAACGGCGCGCGATTGACGATTCCGGCAGAGTTGAGCGCCGAACAGACGGCGGAAATTCAACGGCTGGCCGTCGAGGCGTTTCAGGCAATTGATGGCGCTGGCCTAGGGCGCGTGGATTTCTTTCTGGAACGCGAAACCGGCAAGCTGCTGCTGAACGAGATCAACACCATGCCCGGCTTCACTTCCATCAGCATGTACCCAAAGCTGTGGGAAGCCAGCGGCATCGGCTACAGCAAACTGATTGACCGGCTGATCGAGCTGGCGTTTGAACGGCACCAGGAAAAATCGCGTAACGTGACGAGCTTCGGCTAAATGCGTTGCGGTTACAATTGAGCAAAAGAAAAGCGAGCACGTAACTGTGCTCGCTTTTCTTTTGCCAATGGTGACCAGCGGTAACTTGAG
>JBDSAM010000103.1:0-8070 GCA_039922135.1 Blastocatellia bacterium | reverse complement strand
CACACGGCTTTTATCATTCATCGCGACATCAAGCCTGAAACCATTATGGTGCGCACGGATGGCTTGGTGAAGGTGCTCGACTTCGGCATCGCCAAGTTGGGCGAAGAGCATGTCGTGTCGCCTGGCGATGGTACGGAACCGGGAGCGGTAACGACCGGGTTGGTTCCGGTAGACATTGAACACGAGTCCACCCGGTCGTTACCGCTCCCGGTTCCGTACCAACGCGCTCCCAACCTAACTACCGCTGGAATGATTCTGGGCACGGCCAGCTATATGTCGCCGGAGCAGGCGCGCGGTGAACTGCTGGATGGGCGCAGCGATCTGTTTTCGCTGGGCGTGGTGCTTTACGAAATGGCAACCGGCAACCGGCTGTTTGCCGGAACAACGCGCGCTGAATTGCTTCAAACTTTGCTCGGCCAACAAGAGCCGTTGCCGCCAAATGCGAAGCTGGAAGGCGTGTCGAAAGAGTTGGAGAAGATCATCCGCCGCTGTCTGCGCCGCAAACGCGAGGAACGCTTTGGCACGGCGGGCGAGTTGCTGGACGAACTGGGAACGTTCAAACGCCAACTCGAAACCCGATCCATCCGCCGCATTGTCAAACTCAGCGCACTCGCCGCGGCATTGGCCGTATTGGCCGTACTCATCGCGGCGTGGGCTTCGGTGCGCGAAGACTGGATCGAAACGCGAATGCGCGACGGCCACACCGCCGCCGTGCGCCGCGCGGTCTTTTCGCCCGATGGCCGTTTGCTGGTTTCGGTCGGCGAAGACAAGCAGGTGATCGTTTGGGACTTCGCGCAGCAGAAGCGATTGAAGACCTTGACCGATCATTCGGGCTGGGTGACTTCGGTGGCGTTCTCGCCGGATGGTAGGTGGTTTGCGACCGGAAGTTTTGATAAGACCGTAATTGTTTGGGATTCAGCCCGCTTGGAAAAGATCGCTGTGCTGCCGGGTCATCAAGAAGCTGTTCACGCGATCGCATTTTCCCCTGACGGTGCGCTGTTCGCATCATCTTCTTATGAGGATGGTGCTGCCAAGCGAACAATCATTTGGGGCACGGACCGATGGGTGAAAATCCGTGAACTTCCCGTCGGAAGCGGATACGGCAATTTACTGTTCTCTCCTGGCAATTGCTTGGTTGTGCCTGGTTACGGGCAATGGGATTTGGCCACCGGCCAAAAAGTGTCCCTCGCCGGAGACACAATGGGGTGGAATTGGGCAGAGTTTTCGCCGGACACAAAACACATGGTTACAGCAGGGAGTGCGGAAGTCGGGTTCTTTGATCTCTCTGGCGCGCGGGACGCCGTGGGGCGGAAGCTTGTCGTCAATCCCCGCCCACATCAGGACTTCGGGCGCTCGGTTGCCTTCTCGCCGGATGGGAAGCTGGTGGCCACCGGTTCGGACAACGTTGCTCTTTGGGATGCTGCATCAAGGACGCTGCTATCCCGGTTTGACTATGATTCAATTGTTTGGGGAGTCACGTTTTCTCCTGATGGACGCTGGCTGGTTTCGACGCATGGAGACGGCTCGATTCTGGTGTGGGACGTTGCCAACCGAAGGCGCGCCGCCAGCCTGAATGGACACGCCAACGCAGTGCGGGCTGTCGCTCTCTCACCGGACGGCAAACAATTGGCCTCGGCAGGCGATGACCGGTCAATTGTTTTGTGGGATTTGGAAAATAAGCAGAAAGAGACCGTTTTGGCCGGGCACGAGACGCGCGTCACCGCGTTGGCCTATTCACCCGATGGCCAGGGGCTGGCCTCTTCCGATCAAGATGGACTCATCAGTCGTTGGGATGTAGCAACGCGGCAGCGCCAGTGGAAAGCAGATGGTTCTCCGTATCCGGGCCTTTGCATCGCAATTTCACCGGATGGTCGTTGGATGGTGACGCCGCGCGGCGTCTTCAGGAGCGACACGGGTCGTTTGATCGTTGATCTTACTACTCCCATAGACATCGCGTTGTCTGAAGGAGCAGCGTTTTCTGCCGATGGCCGTCTGCTAGCCTCTGTTGGGCGAAGCCACTTGCGCGCAGGAATTGTTTTGCTGGATACCAGGACGTGGCAAATCATCGCGGGGCAAGAGAGCGGTGGGATACCGCTGATCAGCGTCAGCTTCTCGCGTGATGGCCGCACGCTCGTCACCGGCAGCACGGACGGCACGGTAATGTTGTGGAACGTGAATCCGCTGCGTCCGATTGCGCCGATTGGCAAGCACGACGCGCGGATCAAAGCGTTGTCGTTTCTGCCCGACGGCGACACGGTGGTTTCGTGCGGCGATGACAAGACGATTCGGATGTGGAGCGTTAGCGGGCGAAAAGAGATCAGAAAGATCGGTGAGCACGGGACGCCGGTCTATGCGTTGGCCGTGTCGCGCGATGGCAAGCGCATTGTTTCGGGCGAGCACGACAAATCGGTGCGGCTTTATACGCGGCATCGCACGTTGTGGGGCTGGAGGTTGGATTGATTCTTGAAGCGATGAATAGCCGCTGTCATTCGGACTCCAAGGTTCCGAGCACGCTGCGGCGGGCAGACGTCAGTTCGACCTGTGGGACTGCGCCTTTCAGTAATAATTCTTCAAATTGCCTTGTCAGGTTCGGCCAGTTGTAGAGTTGTTCGACCATCGCGCGACCAGCTTCGCCAGCGTGTGTGGCGGCGCGTTCATCTGTCAGAAAAGATTCGATGGCGGCGGCGAAATCCGCCGGATCGTCGGCAAACGCAATCCAGCCCTGGCCGATGCGCGCGACTTCGCGCGTGTTGGTGCTGACGATGGGTTTGCGTAGCGCGGCATATTCGAACAGTTTCAGCGGGCACGAACCATCCGACACGGCGTCTCTGGTAAACGGCAGCAGGCACACGTCCATTCCCGCGACGTAATTCATCGCTTCCTGGTAAGGCATCGCGCCGGTCAACTTCACATTCCTCAATCCAAGTTTTTCAACCTGCTGTTTAACAGTCTGCCAACGCCTGCCGCCCCCGACCAATAAGAAGGTGACAAGCGGCAACGCCCGCGCGGCTTGCTGAACCAAATCGAAATCAACCCAGTACTCAAACGCGCCGACAAAGCCCACGGTAGGACCTTTATTCCGTGCGCGCCACGCGCTGCCATCGGCTTGATCCAGATCGGTAATGTCCGCGCCGTTCGGCAGCATCAATACGTTGCGTTCAATCTGCTCTTCCAACACGCTGGAAGCGACGGTGACAGTGCCGGCTTTGGCAATCATGTGATTCTGTACGGAGCGCGCGGCTGTCATTGCGCCAGCCTTGGCAACCCGTCCGAGTTCGACTTCCATCATCGCCACCAGATCGTCGGCCAGATCGAAATGCGTGCGGCAGTCAACATCCATTAACTTTGGCAACTTCGGCAAGCCTGGCAGATGCAGCAGCGGCGCTTGCGGCAGGTTATAAAGCATCAGCACGTCAATCTTTTCTTTGGCGATGAAACGCCGAATCTGATTGATTGAACTGATTGAGACCAAGCCTTTCTTAAGTAGTTTTGTCCCTGGCACCGGCACACGCCAGAAGCGTCGCAGCAAGTTGGGCGCGTGCAGTTCACTGATGGTTAATCCCGCGGGCAAATCATCGTTACCGCCAATGATGTCCGTTGCGCTGATGTCGCTGAGCGCCTTGGGAGGCGCGGTCAGCACATGCACTTGATGGCCAAAAGCGCAGAGATGTAACAGCAGTTGGTGGTAGCGACTGCGATTGGCCGAATGCCAGCGCGCCAGATATGGAAACAGAATCTTCATTGCTTAGGTGTGTATGTGCTTAACGGCTAACGTCCGGCGCGCAACCAAACTCTGCGCCGGATCAAAGCTATTCCAAAACTATAAAGCCACATTGCCACATAACCGGGCGCGGCGAGCAGATCAAGCAAATAACGGCGTGGATCATCCATAATCGCCGCGCCCGCCAAGTAATAAACGGCGTCCATTGCCATCCCCACAAAGGCCAGCCACGGCACCAATGTGTTGGGCGCATAAGGCAGTAAAAGCAATCCAGCCATCAGCAGCAGCAGGCGCAGCCCAATGAACAGAACCTTTGGGCGCAGCATCAGCAGCCACAGCAAAAACCACGCGCCCGCGCCACCCGTCAGCAACGCCTGAGTGAATTCGCGGCGGTAATCGCGCAGCACCTGCAACTGCCCTTGTAACCAGCGGGCGCGTTGCCGCGAAGCTCCGGCGGACTCTTGCGGCTTCGGATCAAAGACCACAGCCTGCGGCACAAATTCCACGCGCGCGCCGCGCGAAGCCAGGATCACGTCCAACTCCAAATCTTCAGCGTAGGTGTGCAGCCGGGGCGCAAGCTCTGCCAGCAATTCGCCGCGCAGCGCCATCCCTGTGCCGCGCAATGGAATCTGCCAGCCGCAGCGCCGCCGCGCTTCGTCGTCAATTCGCTGCATCAGCACTTCAGACCACCCGGCCAACCGGCCAGAGTTAGTACTAGCGTCAGGCGCGACGAACGCTTGCGCGGCATCCGCCCCACCAGCCATCACCTGTCGTAACGCGCGCAAACTGCCCGGCGCGATACGGCTGTCGGCATCCAGAATCACCACAGCGCCTTTTGATTGCCACACAGCGCTGTACTGTTTCAGCCACCAGGCGATTACTGCGCCTTTACCAAACTTACCGTCTATACGGGCGGCGACTTGCGCCCCAGCGGCTTCGGCCTCTTGCGCCGTGCTGTCGGTGCAGCGGTCGGCGACCACCCATAGTCTGCTATGCGGCCACTCGCTCATTGCCCCACGCAACGCGGCCACCGTTGGCCCAATCGTCCCGGCTTCATCATGTGCAGCAATCAAGATCACACAGCCCTGCGGTGACACGGCATTCAGGTCTACTGACAGGCCTACTGGTAGGCCTATTGGCTGCGCAGCCGGTTTTTTCGGCATCAGCCCACGCAGACAGAGCAGCGCAAAGCGCAGCAGGCTGTCGGATAACAACAACAATGTGACGAAGAGCAGGATTCGCATGGAAACTCGGCCGTGTTGGCCAGAGACCTTTGAGGAACAACTATGTTCGGATTAGCAATACATCAGTTGCAGCCTTGGCATGTTGTGCGGTTCGGGTCGTGAGGCTCAAAGCACCGCAACTGACGGCGGAGAGTTTATCTGACGAAGTTTCGCAGGGTCAACATCATCTTTGTTTAGGGAAAATCCTGATAGGCCTCCACATTTGATTTAGGTGTTGAAGCTTAAGGGCTTTAATTTGCACAGGCCTCAAGCAGATTGGGAATCTTCTAAAAAGGAAGTGACTTCAAATGCTTGCACTCTCATCGAACTATAACTCTATACCGCGCACTTGCTGAAGACGATTGCCTGTACCCTTCTAAGACTCCTGATCTATCAGCTATAAACTAATATCTATCCAAACCATAACAACTAAAGGCTATCAAGGTAATTAGTTCAATGGCATTTAGTTTGCCTAAGTGTTTGCGTTATTCATTGACAAGCATACTGCCGCGGAATAACCCATTCTCTAATTTTGAGAGAAGCTAGCCGATGTAATCGGCACGCCGCGCCGCTTGTTGTAACTAACTATCGACAGAGCATAAAAGGAGATTGTTATGGCGATTCCAAAAATACAACCAGATAATACGTTGGGGGAAGAAGCTTCAGCATTTGGTGAGCGGGCTAAAGGTGCTGTAAAGGAAGCTGCTGGCGCAGTGACTGGGAATGACAGACTGAAAAATGAAGGTAAGCGAGAGAATGCGGAAGGTAATGCACGCCAGGAAGCAAACGATGTTTTCGGCGAAACTGGCAAAGCCAGGAGTGATACCAAGTGGCAGAATAGCTGGATTGGCGGATCGTTTTCTGATCGAGAAACTGCCGAGCGTGCCTATAATTCAATGACCAGCCGGGGTTATAAGCAGGATGACATTAACCTGATGATGTCTGATGACACGCGTAAAAAATACTTCTCGGACGCTGATACAGAGTTGGGCAGCAAGGCCATGGAAGGAGCAGGCACAGGCGGAGCAATTGGTGGTGTGGCAGGCGCAATTCTGGGCGCTGTGGCTGCTATTGGTACTAGCGTGCTAATTCCGGGTTTGGGATTAGTTATCGCCGGTCCGCTAGCTGGCGCGCTAGCTGGCGCGGGTGCAGGTGGACTGACAGGCGGATTAGTCGGAGCGCTCATTGGTGCTGGTATTCCGGAAGAGCATGCCAAGGTGTATGAGAATGACGTCAAAAACGGACGCATTGTAATGGGCCTGACTCCGCGCTCGCAGGAAGATGCCGATTACTTGACGAATGAGTGGAAAGATTACAGAGGAGATCGGATTACGCGATAGTCTTCTATGTGAAAAGGAGTTTGATCTTCAGGGAAGCCCTTCATCGGGCTTCCCTTTTTATTTTGGGTTGGTGTCAAAGGAGGTAGTGATGGGCGGAAGAGCTGTTTGCTAACGGTTAATTTAGTCGCATAGAATCGCTTTCCGTTTTCGGTAACTTATTCCTTTAATCCAGGTTTTTCAACAAAACTTATGGCAACTATTTTTCGCAGACCATCTATCGCCGTCAATGTTGGTGGAGTGTGCGTCGGTGGTGCAAACGCCATCGTTGTGCAATCCATGACTAACACTGATACGGGCGACGCCGTTTCGACCGCACAACAAATTATTGAATTGGCGCAGGCCGGTTCGGAACTTGTCCGCATCACCGTCAATAACAAAGAATCAGCCGCAGCAGTGCCTGAAATCGCCGCGCGCGTGCGTGACGCAGGGCTGAACACGCCAATCATTGGCGACTTCCACTACAATGGCCATATTCTGCTTACAGAATTCAAGGATTGCGCAAAGGCACTGGCCAAATATCGAATCAACCCTGGCAACGTGGGCGCTGGCAAACGGCATGACGACAACTTCAAACAGATGATTGATGTCGCGCTCGAAACCGAAAAGCCTGTTCGCATCGGCGTCAACTGGGGATCGCTCGATCAAGCATTGCTGGCCAGGTTGATGGACGAGAATGCAAAGCTTGCCGAACCGCTCGAAGCCAAAGAAGTGATGAAAGAAGCCATCGTCCGCAGCGCAATTGAATCAGCACAGATGGCCGAAAGTTACGGAATGCGGAGAGATCAAATCATCCTCAGCGCAAAGTGTTCCGATGTTCAGGACTTGGTGGATGTTTATCGCGAGATGGCCCGGCGCGGCGATTACGCGCTGCATCTGGGTTTGACCGAAGCGGGAATGGGCGCAAAAGGCATCGTCGCTAGCGCCGCTGCCCTCTCCATCCTGTTGCAGGAAGGGATCGGCGATACGATTCGAGTCAGCTTGACGCCCGCGCCGAACGCTTCGCGCACCGAAGAAGTAATTGTTGCCCAGCAAATTCTGCAATCGCTCGACATTCGCAGCTTCACGCCGCAAGTCACCGCCTGCCCCGGATGTGGACGGACGACCAGTACGCTATTTCAGATAATGGCTGAAGACATCGGCAATTACCTGCGCGCACAGATGCCCATCTGGCGTGAACATTACAGTGGTGTCGAAGAGATGAAGGTCGCCGTGATGGGTTGTGTAGTCAATGGCCCTGGCGAATCAAAACACGCCAACCTGGGCATCAGCCTGCCTGGAACCGGCGAAGATCCGCGCGCACCCGTCTTTGTTGATGGCAAACTGCGCACGACGCTGAAAGGCGCGGCCATTGTGCCGGAGTTCATAGAGATTCTGAACCAGTACGTAGCATCGAAATATTCAACTCAGGCAGGTGCGGCAAGCTCAAACTGAATCTTGTCCAAACCGAAGCCGATCCGCTTACTTGAAACGCGGGCCGGGCAGTTGGGCGTCGGCACGGCTGGCGCGTCAATTGTGAGCGACGCGTATCGAAAGGCTCGCATCACTTACGACTGCGCAGTCATCTCGAACACGGCGCGCGCGATTTTGGATAATATGGCGATGGTCATCTTGAACGGCGGATTTCTGACATACTGGCCAAGCAACGCGGCGCAGTCCGTGGTGTTAAGCTCACCTGGTTGGTCACCTTTTTACTTTATGATGATAGTTAGGGTAAGAGTGGCAGGCAGATGCCTGACGAGTTTGTAGCACGAAATAGATTTTTATTTTGGTTAGCTTGTGTTTTAAA
>JBDSAM010000102.1:0-5151 GCA_039922135.1 Blastocatellia bacterium | reverse complement strand
CCGCCAGTTGGCCGCGAAAACGATCTTGATATTTGGCCGTGCCTTCCGCCGTTGCTCGTGATGATGAATTCATTTTGTCTCTCGGAGTTTTGAGTGTGATTGATGTGATCAGGAGGCGCCCCGGCATTCTCGGTTTTTCACTGCGGCATCGCAAACACCCAACCGAGTTGCCGGCCACCTGTGGGAATCCACACTCGGCCAATCGTGTCTGCCTCGCGAACCGAACGGGATCAACAACCGCATACCGGCGTTATCTCATCACGCGACCGTAGCCAGTCCTGGCGCGCGCCCACTGATAAATAAACATAATCTCGCCCGTCGAGAGTGAATAAGAAGAGAGGTCAGGAGGCAATGCGATGAAAACCAAACTCAGTCAGTACGCCGCATCATATCGCCCATTTTCGCGTGATGACCGATTCGTTCGGCAGGGCGCAGGAAGCCGCGAAGGCCGCCTTCCTGCGCCAGCTTTGCGAATCCGCGCCGAAAGATGTTGGCTTGGTGGGGATGGTCGTTCGTAATCGCTGGTGGCGAGCAATCAGCTTGCGCCATTTTATGAACTGCTGGTGGCGCGAACGACAGGCTCTCCGAGCTATCAATTTGATTCAAGCTTAGCTGACATGGTGAAGACGCATCCGGCGTGGAGCGTTGACGAAGTTGAAGAGGCGCTGGATCACGCCGACGGCGCTGGGAAGGCCACGCAGCTCAGGGCGCAATCGTCATCGCGCGAGAACGCCCGGCTGGATTGGCAGAAGGAGTTTCTAGATTACTTGATCGCGGAAGGCAAGAACGCCGAAGCCTCCAGGTTGGCCGAAGCCCTTGAGCAGGAATTCAAAGGCCGCTTTGCGCGTCCCGCGTGGCTGCGGTTGGCGAAACTGCGGCTGGAGCTTCGCGCCGGTCTGGAGGAAGTGGGAATTCAACGGAGTTATGCGGCTGGCAGGTTGCGGGAAGAGGTGACGATGATTTTGAAATGATGGTCGGGGTTGAGGCTAACGAAGGAGTTAAATCACTTTTCCAAATGACGGCCGAAATCTTTCGTTCGGAGTTCCGAGACTTCACCAGACCGACTCGGTATAGGGTTTAATTTCATCGTTCCTACTCCATCAAGTGAAAGGTTGATCTCTCGCACAAGTTTATAGTTACAGCATTGCCAGTAGGGCAGGTCTTTTTTGGCATCCCAGACTGACCAGGTTTGGCCTTTATCCGTGGTGACAGCGTAAATCCAGCCCATAAAAACATAGGCAGTCTGATCGTTGATGAAACCTACCTGATTTTTTCTTATCTCAATGGGGTCATCGTGTCGAAAGGTTGCAATGTCTTGCCAAGTGTTGGACGAGAGAGGCGCTGATTGAAAAAGGTAATAGCCTCCTGGCAGGAAACCGTTCTTTTCAATTCGCGCAGTAATGCGGAGTTTGAAATGACTGTTTGAGGTTTCCCATGTTTCAATCACTTTGCCTGGACGGGGGACACACGAGTAATAAAAACCGGCAATGGCCAGAACCGCGAAGAGGATTGCGCCTGTGATGAACCGCCTCATCTTTTCGTCTCTGATAAACCGCAATGGCTAATACTCATCGTTGAATTTGTATCCCACGCCCCATACGGTCAGCACCATCTTCGGTTCATCGGGGTCTTCTTCGATCTTGGAGCGCAGGCGGTTGATGTGGGAGTCAATCGTCCGGTCGTAGCCGCCGTAGGTGTAATCCCAGACGTTTTCGAGCAAATACTTGCGTGAATAAACGCGGCCCGGATGCGCGGCGAAGAGCGCAAGCAATTCGAACTCTTTCGGTGTCAGTTCGACGGCGCGGCCATTGACGGTTACTTCGCGACGCGACGGATCAACGCGCAGGTTGCCGCGAATGATGGGCGCTTGATCGCCGTCTTCTTCATCGCTGGGATGAGCGCGTGTGCGGCGAAGGACGGTTTTCAGGCGGGCTTCCAGTTCGCGAAGGCTGAAAGGTTTGGTCAGATAATCGTCAGCGCCCATCTCCAACCCGACGACTTTGTCCACCACATCATCCTTGGCGGTTAGCATGATGATTGGCAGCGCAGAATAGCGTTCCCGGACTTGGCGGCAAACAGCCAAACCGTCCAACTTCGGCAGCATCAGGTCAAGAATCATAGCTGTCGGGCGTTCGCTCTGCGCCAATCGCACACCCGCTTCGCCATCACTGGCGGTGACGATGTCATAACCGACGTGGCGGAAGTAATCGCCGATCATGCGTTGGATGGCCGGATCATCTTCGACGATCAAAAGCTTCTCGTGCATTGCGGGAGCATTAGCTTTAGGAGTGGATTCGGATGAGTTCGGGGTGTTTTTTTGCATAATTTTTGGCAGTCACACCGCTTGGCAAGCGGTTCAAACCTGAATGCGGAATAAGTTGATCCGTGATGTTTCCATTCACGTGATCTTGATCCAAACACGGGCATCATACGTTGCGGTTATAGATGGAGCAAGGAGCAAGGCTGGCGCTTTTTGACGCGCAAAGTAAGCCACTGCTTATTTCACCTGAATGCGAAACGACCAATAAAGACGGGCGATTTTGAAGCATGTGTTTATTCCACGAATATATTTCAAAAAATGACTTGCTTCGCATAATACCATCTTGACAAAGCACTGCTCCGCGCGAATAATGCGCATCCGCTTCAAGGGAAGCGAGCACCTCGGTGGTCAATCAAACCCACTTTTGAATGGTTCTGCTGACGATTGAATGAACGTTTAGGCGGTTCAATCGCTGGGGGACTTTTTGCGTTTTTTATGCCTGCTGCACCAAAAACTGGCGTGGAAATAGAACGAATCGCAGAGCTAAATTTTCTACGCAGCGGCAAGGTACGTGACATTTACGAGGTTGACGAAGATCACCTGTTGATTGTGGCGTCTGATCGTATTTCTGCTTTCGATTGTGTGTTGCCGAATGCGATTCCGCACAAAGGACAAGTGCTGACGCAACTATCGCGGTTTTGGTTCGCGCGGTTTGCTGACCTGGTTGCGAATCATCTGGTCACGACGGAGGTAGCTGAATTTCCTTCTGCTTTGTTAGAAAGGCTTTCACTCACTTCGAAAGATGCATTAAATGGACGAACAATGTTGGTGCATCGCGCCGAAGTGATCCCATTTGAGTGTGTGGTGCGTGGCTATCTGGCGGGGTCAGGATGGAAAGAATATCAGCAAACGTCTGCGGTGTGCGGCCACAAGTTGCCTGAAGGTTTGCTTGAATCTTCCAAACTGCCAGAGCCGATCTTTACACCCGCGACCAAGGCAGAGACGGGACACGACATCAACGTCTCGATTGCTGAAATGACTGCCGTCTTGGGCGAAGCGTTGACGCGGCAGCTTGAGGCGATCAGCTTAACGTTGTACGCCAATGCTGCTGGTTACGCTGAAACGCGCGGCATCATCATCTGCGATACGAAGTTTGAGTTTGGGCTTCGTGATGGACAGTTGATATTGGTGGACGAAGTGCTGACGCCGGATTCATCGCGGTTCTGGCCGCGCGAAGCTTACCGGCCAAACCAATCGCAACCTTCGTTCGATAAACAATATGTCCGTGATTATTTAGAGACACTGGATTGGGACAAATCCCCGCCCGCCCCCACACTCCCTGATCTGGTCGTATCAGAGACCAGTGAGAAATACCTGGAAGCTTACAGGTTGATCACAGGCCACGATCTGCCTTTTGCGAAGAGCAAGCAGGAAATTTACGGCAGGTAATTGCAGTAGTAATTGACTAATTGAATTGACTGATTGAATTGAAACGTTGCCCGTTGACATAGCTCGTGCCTTTCGTATTTATCTTCCCACACTAAACGAAGGCTGGCGGCGGCAGGATGATTTTGTACATTCTGCAAGGCGTCGCTTTTTCTTTTTCGTGGCAACGTGGCGTCGAATGCTTGAGGAACATGCCATGAAAGCTGAACTGGAATCCCTGGTTGACCAAATGATTACCGGCGGCATTCTCTTTGATGAGGCCGTCAAGGAATTTGAAAAGAGATTTATTCAGAAGGTTGTCAATCGCCATCATAACAACCTTTCCAAAGCTGCGGATGAGTTGGGAATCCATCGCAATACGCTGAGCAAGCGAATCGGCGAATATGAAAACGGTGTCAATGGGAATGGCAATGGAAATGGCAAAGGCCATTTGAATGGGCACAATGGCACAGTCAAACGCCGCCAAGCCCCTACCCACCGCAAGAAGCGATAGGCAGCTCAAACATCCTTATTACAGCCAGTACATCAAGATTACAGCCAGTACATCAAGCGCGTTGTTTTACGGCTTCAAACAACAAGACCGCTGCCGCCGCCGCAGCATTCAACGATTCGACCGGCAGGCATAACGGAATGCCGACGCGCGTATCGCACTGCGTCAATAATTCCGCGCGGGCGCCGGTGGCTTCGTTGCCCAGAATCATGATGGCCGGTTGCCGCCAGTCGAAATTGGTGTAAGTAACCTCTGCTTCCATGGCTGCCGTCACTACTTTCAAGCCTGCGGCGCGCGCCTTCGACAACAACTTTTCCGGGCTGACATTGGTTGCAATTGGCAGCCGAAAGGCCGAACCCATTGCGCTGCGCAGTGTCTTTGGCGCATATGCATCCACGCAACCTGTCAACGCAACAACGCCGCTCGCGCCAGCTGCTTCAGCCGTCCGCACAATCGTTCCAAAATTGCCAGGGTCTTGCAGGGCATCCAGGCATACGACCAACGGCACTTTGCTGTCAAGGTTCGACAAGACTTGATCTAGCGTCATCGAGGGGCGACTGGCAATCAAGATCAACCCTTGCGTGCTAACAGTGTCGCTGACGGCTGCCAGTGCGGCATCTGTCACCGCAAACGATGGACATCCACGCTGAGCCATTTGATTCAGGATCGCATGCGCTCTTTGCGATGGCTGCTGAGAATGGAAACAGGCGGACAAAGGCAGGCGGGATTGCAGGCATTCTTCGATCAACCGTTCGCCTTCGATGAAGATCAGGCCGGGTTCGCGCCCATCGCGCACGTGCCGCGCGTGTTTCAATCGTTCGTTGGCGGGACTGGTAATAAGCATGTAAAGAGGTACAGAACCGGGAGCGGTAGCGACCGGATAGGCCTCTTGTGAGACGCGCTCTACGAGTCTACCCGGTCGCTACCGCTCCCGGTTCTGTACCGATTAGAAAAT
>JBDSAM010000101.1:0-6662 GCA_039922135.1 Blastocatellia bacterium | reverse complement strand
GCCGCTGCTTCATTCGACCGGTTATAAAAGACCATCGGCGCGCGCACGCCATAGCCCTGATCGCTGAATACAGTCGCCATATTCGGCCCTCGCACACCATCGTGCTTGAATCGTTTATAGAAGGGCTTGACGCCCATCGCCTTCGCGCGCTCGGCGATCAGTTCGCCAATCGGATAGTCCACCATCGCCGATGCAATGCCCGTGCGCAGGCCGAAACAGTCAGACAGATTGGCCGCGACATTGAATTCGCCTCCGCTGACATGTATCTGGCAGCTCATCGCCTTGCGAAAAGGGATTGCGCCCGGATCAAGTCTATGAACCAGTGCGCCCAGCGACAACAAATCCAGCGCGCCTTCCTGTCGAATCTGCAAACCATTGTGCATGTGTAGCTCTCCCTTGATAACCAAAATTGTAGAGTACTGCGGGTTGAAGGGGATTGTAATGAAGCGGTTCCGTCTTGTCACGAAGTTAGGCACTCAGGCGTCGCAAGCTATCAGCCTGGATACGCACGGGTCGTAAGCGTGCCAGCCTGGGAGCGCACGCGGCTCGCGTGCGGGCCTGGCGATGCGCCCTCTTATTTCTCCAAACTTCTTTTTCCGCAAACCTTGCGCGGCTGGCCGTTCGGGCAATAATGGTTACGGAAATTCCCATCGGCAAAAGAAGGAGACCTGAGCTTATGCGTGACAACCTGAAATTTGCGGCGGCAGTTGTCGTGTGCGTGTTGATGTTTGGTGCGCTGGCCTTTGCGCAATCGGGCCGCAAACAGAAGAAGGCAGAAAACCAGCCGCCTCCGCAAGGAATCAACCAGCCCGAAACCCGCACGGTGGCCGAACCTGAAATAGCCCCGGACAAACCAAAAGAGAAAGAGAAGGGGCCAGCGATTATGGTTTCGACCGCGATGACCGATATTGAAATCCCAGGCTTTTATGCCGACACGGCGCGCGAAGGTTGTTTCAATGAACTGCGCCGCGAATTGAAAGCCATTGATCTGCGCCAGGAACGCAATCAACATCGCAGCGACGCCATCAAAGCTGCCAAGGGCGAAGACGGGGCTTATGTGGTTTATATCGAACTGATCTATGACCGAATGGGCGCGGGTTCAATGAATGGGCTGGATTTGCGCTATACCATTTTTGAAGCGAAGACTTCGAAGGTTCTGGGCACCGGTTCCGGTTATCCCAGACAGCCCAACACCGGCGGCGCGCCTCCGATGGGTGCATCCCGCGATCAAGTCTATATTGATTGGGCCGGACGAGACATCGCACAGCAAGTCGTCAAGCGGTTGAACCTGAGAAGCCGCCCATAATACCTTTCCTTCCGCTGACCGGAAGTTTTACCACTGCAAACTTCTCGTTGTTCCTTGATGGCGAGTGAAGGTCACTTTACCAGTAAGGCAGCCAGGACGAATACGACGACAATCGCTGCTGCCCAGGCTTTTTGCTTCCAGGGCATCGGCTCTTTGGCTTCCCAGCGGAAGAGCTTGGCCGCCACGAAAACGGACACGATAAACGTTACACCCAACACCAGCAGATCGGGCGTAATTGCCCGCAGGCTTTCACCTCCGGTGATCACGCGCCCCAGGCTGTTGGTCATATATCGCGATGGCAGCAGACGGGATACGCTACGCATACCTGGCGACAGAAATTGCAGCGGGATGGCTGCGCCGCCCAAAAACATCAGCGGGAAATAGAAAACATTGCTCATCACCTGCGCGCTGCGCGCATTATCGGCAACGCCAGCGACGATGAACCCGATGGCCAGGAACGCCAGCGCGCCCACGGTCAGGGCGATGAAAAGCGTGACCAGATTACCCTTTATACTCATCCCAAAAGCAAATCGAGCAATCGCCAGTTGCACAGCCGCCGTCATCATCAGCATAACGTAGCTGGCGACTAATTCACTGCTGATAATCAACCAGGCTTTGATGGGCGCAAGCCGATAGCGCCGCAAAATGCCGCGTTCGCGCATCGTCACCAGCCCGATGCTCATGCCGAAAAAACCCTGCGCCATGGCGCTGATGCACAGCAATCCTCCCATTAGCATCGCCAGTCCTTCAGGTTTTCCACCCGCAAAGATTTTGGCAAAAATAAACAGGAAGAAAATGGGAAAGAGGAACGTCCAAAACATCGTCTGCCGTTCGCGCAGCCGTAGCTTCAAACTCATGACCAAATTGTTTGTCCAGGCTGAGATGAGAGTCTGCATGGATGATGTAGGAGCGGTCATTAATGCTGAAATGGGAGCCATTGTGGTGTTGCTCATTCGCGAATCCTCCTGCCAGTCAGTTCAATGAATACATCTTCGAGCGTGGGTTTAGTGATGTGTAAATCCGTCAGTTCGTGCTTTGCTGCTTCCAGCCACTTGATGAGTTCGATCACGGATCGCGTTCCGTCGGCGCTGCGCAATTCATATGCGCCCAAGGTTTCAGAAACGCTGGAAACGAACGGCACGCTGCGAAGTTCGGCCAACTGGAGGGGCGAAGCGGTGCGGAATTCGATTTTGACCTGATCGCGCGATTGTCTGATCAACTCTCGCGGAGTGCCTGTGGCGATGATCTGACCGTGGTCAATGATGGCTACGCGGTCGCACAGCCGCTCGGCTTCTTCGATGTAATGCGTTGTCAGAATTATGGTCTTGCCCGCCTGCCGCAGCGAATCAATTACGCCGTGCAATTCGCGCCGCGCTTGCGGGTCCAGGCCAGTCGTTGGTTCATCCAAAATGATGACTTCGGGATCATTGACTAGGGCCAGCGCGATGGCCAATCGTTGCTGCTGTCCGCCCGACAGAGTTTCGAAGCGGCTGGACGCCTTCTCTTCCAGCGAAACCATTCGCAGCAGTTGCGTTGGATCTGTTCGCTGGCGATAAAAGCTGCCGAACAGTTTCAGTGCCTCGCGCGCTTCGATTTTGTCGGGCAGCGCGGTGGCTTGCATGGCTACGCCGATTCGCTGTTTGACTTCATCTGGAGCAGTGGCCGGATCAAAGCCGCAGACCATCACTTCGCCGCTATTGCGTTCCCGCAAGCCTTCGATGATTTCGACCGTTGTCGTTTTGCCAGCGCCATTCGGCCCCAGTAAGCCGAAGACCTCGCCGCGCCGCACCTCAAAACTGACCCCATCAACAGCCGTCACTGCATCGTAGCGTTTGCGCAAATCACGCACGACGACCGGCGCAGGGGCAGCGTACTGTGGCACTGTTTCTGCCAATCTTATGCTCATCCAATAGTCCTTTCTTTTGGTTGAATACCGCGGGATGAGGAATACGCTGATTGGACAGGCACTTCAATGGCTTTCTGCGGAACGGTAGGAAATTTCCGCTGAGCGGTTGTGAGCAGGGTGGAAAGGCCTACGAAAGTCAGCGTTCAGAGAGGCAGCTTTAGCTGGCAGCGGATCGTTTACGATTCACATTAGTGCGGCTGAAGCCGCCGCCAGCTAAGTCTAGTGCGCTAACCGCCGTCTATTCGCGTGTTCACTTGATGCTGACTTTGACTGTATTCGCTGTCTTGCCATCGGCGGTTAGCATAACCTCCACTTCGCCTCGCCCAGCCAGGCTTTGCGGCAGCAGCACGTTGACCTGATCCAGGCCAACAAAATCATTTTGCGCTCCGGCATACAGCACGGATGCGTCCGTTCCACCAATGCGAATGCCCACTTGGCTCAGCCCGCTTCGATAACGAATGCCCGTGCCGAAAAGCACCAGATAGATCTGTTCGCTCGCATCCGCTGCATTTGGGCTGAGGTCAATCGGCTTGGCGATGAAGCGATTAAGCACCGCGTCCCACTGTGCAACCGGTTCGGTAATTTGTAATCCGTTGCCACGTACGCGCAATGCTACCGCAGCGGCCAGGCCTTGCCCGCTGGCGTTGGCCGTGAACAGGCTTGGCGCGACATTGGCGATTTGCACCGTGCCGGTGGCGGTTGAACCGTCACCGCTGGTTACTGTCACCGTCGCTGGGCCGACAGATATGCTTGCCGGGATCAGGTAGTTGGCTTGGGTCGGCGAGACAAAGAAGAGGGACGCGGTGCGATCTATTCCGGCATTGTCTTTCAGCCTGATCGTTGTTCCGGCTAGTGCAGTCGGCAGCGGCGTCGTGCCGGCAATTTGCGTGGCAGTGGCTAAATTCGTGCCGAACGCTGCAACGATGGATTCAGGCGCAAGCAGCGCGCCATCAAAGCTGGCGGCGGAGACCGTTGACACCGTCGTTACCGTCGGGGCGCTCTTCCGGCTCAATTCCCAGACGTCGCTGAACAGGCCGCTATTGCCCGAACCGCCAAAGATGATGAAGCGGTCTTCGCCTTCAATGTAAGCGCCCAACGCGGCGTTGCGCGCTGGCGGCGGGTTGTCAATCTGAAGCTGCGTCCATTGCTGACTGGCCAGATTGAATTCCCAGGTCTCGTTGTAGTTACCATTGCCCGAACCGCCAAACAGCATGAAATGCCCGTCTTTATTGACGAAGCTGGATGCCCACATTCGACCGGCGGGGCGTATGGCAGGTGTCAGATTCGTCCATTGCCGCGCAGCCAAATCGAATGCCCAAATATCATCAAGCGGTCCATTGCGCTGCCCGCCATAAATAATCATCCGCCGTCCCGCCCGGTCGAACGCCGCCGTCAGCAAACAACGTATCTGCGGCTTGATGCCTGTGGGCGTCCAATCCGTCCAGCCGTTCGCCGCCAGCCCGAAGCTTTGCGTATCCTGAAAACGTCCTGCTTCTGATGTGAAGCCCGCGAATGAAACCAAGCTGCGCGTCATCTGGTCAAAAATCGCTGCGGAACCGTACCGCCGTTTGGGCCGCGCGCTGTCGGCTGCGGGCGAAACGTCTTTCCATTCCAGTGTAGTCAGGTTCAGTGTCCAAGTGTCGTTGAAAAAGCCCGCGCCCTGTCCGCTGTATATAACCATCTGCTGCTCAACCGGATCGTAGACCGCGTCGAAGCCGAAGCGCGCGGATGGCGGCGCGCCAACCGTGTTGAGCTTCGTCCAGATTTTACTGTTCGGATCAAACGCCCATGTGTCGTTCTTAAGGCCGGTATTGCTGTTGCCGCCAAAAATTATGATGCGTTTTCCGACTGGATCGTAGATCGCTTCGCCGTCACGCCGCGCGTCTGGCGATTGGCCAGACGCGGGCGTCAGATTGCGCCACTGCCAGCCCAACGGAGTTTGAGCCTGGATAGAGCTTGCCGATGTGGCGATTGCAGAAATAACCAACGCCATCGCGCCGATGAGTTTAATTGCTGATAAATGGCTCATATGAAATTCCTCCCTTGATGTACAGCCGACCGTCAGTCGGCTGTACATCATCGGCCGTACATTTACTTCTCGATCTTTTTGACTTGCGTCAGTACGTCTTCGTTCGACGGGCGGATTTTGTAATCCACTTCGATAAACTTCCATTGCACCTTGCCCTGCCGGTCAATCACGTAGGTTGCCGGATGCGGGATGGGGCGTTTGGACTGTTCGTTGAGCAGGCCGTAACGGTCAATCACGCGGTGATCGGCGTCCGACAGCAGCGGGAAATTGAAGCCTGGTTTGTCTTTCAATTTGTCGCGCAAACCCAGAGCCTTGTCGCGCGGGTCAACACTGACGGCCAGAATTTCGACCTTGTCGCGGTACTTGTCTTCGAGGAGCGATTTCAGCTTTCCAAGCTGTTCAGCGCACCACGGTCACCAGTAGCCGCGATAGAAGACCAGCACGACGGTCTTCTTGTTGCGATAATCGGAAAGCGAGACTGCCTTGCCGTCCTGATCTTCAAGCGTGAAGTCGGGCGCGGCGTCGCCAGGTTTGATCCGCGCTAGGTCGGCCGCCGCGAGTCCCGCACCATCTTTCGGCCCGAGTTGAGGTTTGTTCTGCGCCGCCACAGTTAGTGACAACGCAAAGAGTGCGATTGAGAAAAGTAAAACCGCGAAGGGTCTTCGTTTCATAGTCTCTCCTTTGTTGGATTTATTAGTTTGCCCGTTGCCGGACAAACGCCGCTTACGTTCACATGATGACAATCGGCGGTCAAATTATTTCCGCGATTGTTCGATTGACTAACTTTGTTGAAGGCTCTAAACATGAGTCATTGTCTCGTTGATTCCTACGCATTACGCAAGCTGACATATTCAATTGGAACCTTTGGAACCTTATGCCGCAAGAAACAACTAAGCACGGGGATGTGCTGGCTGCCATTGAAAGCATTGGCGCAATTGCAGAATTAACTGCCCAACACGACGGGCATTACGATTACGAACTTGATCTGGAAGTGATCGTCTACGGTCGCAACTACAATGGCAAACCTGTCGGGCCTTATGTCCGGCTGTGGACGTACGCGCCGGGCGAAGAGATCGTGCGCGAAGGCGATTGGGGCGGGAATTCATTCTATATTGTTGTTGATGGCAAGGCCGACGTGCTGTTTGATGAAGGCCGCAACAAGGTGGCGGAGATTCCCGCCGGCGTGCAGTTCGGTGAAATGTCTGTGCTGGCCGGGATGCCGCGAACGGCCACCATTCGCGCGCCGCAAGGTGAGCCGGTGCAGGTTCTGGAAGTTCAACGCCCGGCGCTGCGCCTGTTGCGCAAGCTGCCGAAGTTCGGCGAGGTGCTGGATTCTACCTATCGCCGCAATGGGCGCGCGACCACCATCCAGGACATTGGCGCGTCCACTCAATTGAGCAAGGAAGCCATCAGCCAGCTCG
>JBDSAM010000100.1:0-33215 GCA_039922135.1 Blastocatellia bacterium | reverse complement strand
TTACTGGCCGGAGTAGGAACCTGTTGCTGGAGAGCGGGAAAGAGCATCTGCAATAGAACATGTTCGGTTTGCTCAATGATGGTATCCAGCGAATTGATCTGTGACCGCAGCGAGGCCGATTCGGCTTCGATCTCAGCCACCCTTGCTTGAATTTTTCGCTTCGCCTCGCGGTTCTCCGTAAGTGACCGTTGAAGCGCAGCCAATGCCGTGTCGTTCATCGCCTTTACCCTATTGGCCAACGCAACTGCTGTTCATCTATCGCGCTCGATGACGTACTGCGCAATCTCGGCAAGCGCCCGCCGGTATTGGTTATCGGGCAGAATTCGCAAGACTTCCTGCGCGCGGGCGGCATAAGAATAAGCTTCCTCGCGCGCGCTTTCCAATTCGCCGTATTCGGCCAAAATAGCCAGAACGTCGCGCGCGCACCGGTTTTGACCGGCCGGTTCTTCCATGGCGGCGCGGACCTGGGTAATGAAATGCGGGTGCGACCGCAGCAGACGGATTAATGGCAGCGTGACCTTGCCTTCGCGCAGGTCGCTCAGCACTGGCTTGCCCAGCTTTTCGATGTTAGATGTGAAATCCAGCAGGTCATCCACCAACTGAAACGCAATGCCCAGATTCAATCCATAATCGGCCAGCGCCTGTCGCTGTTCCAGGGTCGCGCCGCGCATAATCGCGCCGACGCGGCAACTGGCACTGAATAGGTAACCGGTCTTGCGCGTTATGATCTCAAAATGCTGCTCTTCAGTGATGCGTGTATTGCCGATTAGCGTCAGTTGGATCAACTCGCCTTCAGTCATCTTGCGCGTGGCTTCGGTCAGCGCGTCCAGGATGTCCAGGTTCCGTTCGCGCAAGGCGGTTTCAAAAGCAGACATATACAGCCAGTCGCCCATCAACACGGCGGTTTCATTTCCCCACTGCGAAGAGACCGCCTGGCGACCTCGGCGTACATCCGCGCCGTCAATCACGTCGTCGTGCACAAGCGTCGCAGTATGCAGGAACTCCATGACCGTCGCCATCTTGATGACGGGCGAATCAATTTCCTCGCCGAAAACTTTGGCCGACAGCACAACCAATGCCGGACGGACGCGCTTGCCGCCGGTCTGATGCAGGTAGCGTCCGATGTGGGCGATGATTTGAATGTTGGAGCGCGCCTGGCGTTCAAACTCTTCCTCGACCAACTGCATTTCGCGGGCAATCAAACCGAAGATTCGTCCGGCGGTCGAGACCGCCTCGAGTGAGGAAGTTGCTGAAACTTGTGTTGCCATAGTTCTATGTGGTTGGCGATTAGTGGTCGGGCTTTCAACCGGCCACCAGCCACCGGCCTCAATTCGATCTGTAATTCGTAAACTGCATGTCAATGCCGAAATCGTGACCTCGCAAAGCGGAGATGACTTCTTGCAGAAGATCGCGGTCTTTGCCTGCGACGCGCACCATATCAGCCTGGATCGAAACCTGTACCTTGAGTTTTGTGTCTTTGATGAACTTGACGATCTCTTTGGCTTTCTCTTGCGGAATGCCTTGTTGCAAGGTGACCCGCTGACGAACCGTGTTGCCGAGCGCCTGCTCGACTTTTCCGTATGTCAGCCCTTTAAGCGGCACGCCGCGTTTGACGAACTTGGTTTGCAGAATGTCGTCCAGGGCTTTGAGCTTGTAGTCATCGTCCGAAGTCAGAATGATCGTCTCTTCCCCCTCAGTTTCGATGCTGCTCTTGCTGCCTTTGAAATCGAAACGCGCCAGTACCTCTTTCAACGCCTGATTTATGGCGTTGACCACCTCGGTGTGCTCAATCTTTGAAACGATGTCGAATGTATTTTGCTGCGCCATAATTCACAAACCCTGCCACAACAAACCGTGCGGCCTTGCGGAAGACAGGCTACTGCAGCGGTGTTAGGCAATTGGAGAAAAGACTCTGTTCTTCCAAATTTGATGCTAAAGCGAAAGTTTTGCCTGCCTGTGTAGGATCGGTCAAATAAGTATCACGGGCGGCAGTCGCGCCTGACGGCTTTTCAGCGCATCATTTGTTTGCCTGTGTCGTAAGCGTAAGGCAGGGGCGAACTTGTACCCCGATGCTAAACCCGTTGTCAATGCAGGCGAAAATCATTAAAGATGAAACAACCGCCGGAAATTATCGCTTGTGATGTGGGCAATCTCTTCCAGACTGGTTGCTTTCAACTCAGACAACTTCCTGGCCGTTTCTATGACAAAAGCTGGTTCGTTGCGCTTCCCGCGATGCGGAATGGGAGCCAGGAAGGGGCAGTCGGTTTCGATCAGCAACCTTTCCATCGGCACGTTGCGCGCCACATTGCGTAATTCTTCCGCCGTTTTGAACGTCACTACGCCGGAAAACGAGATGTGAAAGCCCATTTCGATAGCCGCGTCGGCCAACTCTTGCGTGCCGGTGAAGCAATGAATGATCCCGCCGATGCTTGTGCCGTCCGCATTGGCCCAAGTTTCGCGCAAGATGGCAATCGTGTCCTCTTCAGCGTCGCGCGTGTGGATGATGACTGGCAATCGGAAATTAATCGCTAGTTCCAACTGTCGTCGAAAGGCACGCTGCTGTACATCGCGCGGGCTGTGGTCATAGAAGTAATCCAACCCGATTTCGCCCCAAGCGATGACCTTCGGATGGCTGCTGTGTTCAAGCAGCGTTTGCTCTAGAGCCGTGTCGTACAGACTGGCTTCGTGCGGATGCAAGCCGATGGCGGCGTAGATAAATTCGTACTCTTCAGCCAGCTTCAATCCGGGTTCAAGCGAGCCTTTGCCGATGTCGCTGCCGGCAATCTCCAGCATGATTTCAACGCCGGCAGCACGGGCTCGAGCGATCACCTCGGCGCGGTCGGCGTCGTAGTTGGGAGTATCCAAATGCGCATGGGAATCAATAAACATCAGATTTTGACCACCAGCTTGCCGATGTTCGATCCGTCAAACAAACGATTCAGCGCCAGCGGCGCTTGCTTCAAACCCTCCACTTCATCAATCCGGTATTTGATCTTGCCTTGCATCAGCCACAGGCCCAGTTCGGTCATGCATTCCATCGCGCGTGGGGCGTAATCCAGGACGATGAAACCTTCGATGCGGGCGCGCTGCACCAGAATGTTGCCGAAGTTATATGGGCCGGGAACCGGCTCAGTCGCGTTGTAGCCCGAAATCAAACCGCATAGTACGATGCGGGCGCGCAAGTTAATCTGCGCCAGCACGGAGTCCATGATTTCGCCGCCGACATTCTCGAAATCAATGTCTATGCCCTTCGGGCAATGCTTCTTCAGCGCATCGTAAACATTCTCGGTCTTGTAATTGATCGCCGCGTCAAAGCCTAAGTCGTTGATGATCCAATCGCATTTATCGTTCGTGCCGGCAATGCCTACTACGTGACAACCTTTGATCTTGCCGATCTGCCCAACCAGCGAACCGACCGCGCCTGCCGCTGCCGACACCACCAGCGTTTCGCCTGCTTGCGGTTTGCCGATGTCCAGCAGGCCGAAATAAGCCGTCATTCCAATATGGCCGAACAAACCGAAGTGCGCAGTCAACGGCACGCCGGGCAGATTGGGCAGTACGTTTAAGCCTTTGCCATCGGTTACGGCGTATTCCTGCCAACCCAGCAAGCCGGTTGTATGATCGCCTTCCTTGAATTTTGAATTGCGCGATTCTTCCACCACGCCGATGGTGCCGCCGCGCATCACTTCGCCGATTTTTACGGCGGGCAGGTAAGTGTCTTTCGTCGCCCACATTCGCATGGTCGGATCCAGCGAAAGGTAGAGATTGCGAACCAGAAACTGCCCATCCTGCAGATCAGGCACGGGCTTATCCACCCAATTGAAATCGCTCTCTTTAATCGAACCTTCAGGCCGCGCGGCCAGTTGCCATTGGTGATTTGTTTTATTTGCCATGTTTGATGTCTTCCTGAAAATATTGGGTGAACTGTCAGTTAACCTCGAACTTGTTTTACAACTCTCGGCGTGAAGGCACAACGATATTGGCGATCAGCGTCCCAGCTACCAGCGCCATCGCCGTTAAAATCATTTTGAAGGTCGTATCCACACCCGACACGATCTGCCGGTCAAGCAGCGACGCCAACCCACGAAAGCCCACGCTGCCGGGCACCAACAGCAAAATGCCGGGCACTTGCGTGATGATTGCCGGATGATCCAGCAAGCGCGAATACCAGTTGCTGGCGACGCCGACGGTAAGCGCGCCCAGAAAAACGCCCAGTTCCGGCCCGACCAAATGCACGCCCAGCTTGCTGCCCCCGACGGATAATGCGCCTGCAATAACTATCCATCCCGCGTCGCGCCAGTGGGCGCGCAGCAGCACAGTAAAGGCTAAAGGCATCGCCAACAGCGCAATTAACTCCGTCCAGCCAGGCAGTTGAGCGGCGCGCGCAATGTGCGGATTGCCAAAAACGGTCTGCGCCACGGTGCCGCCGAGCGCCACGCCGAAGCCCATGCCAATGAAGATCACAAACGCGCCGCTCAACCGCGATGTCCCGGAAGACAGGTGTTGCGACGACAGCTCGATCATCGCTACTGTTAGCGTCAATCCCGGCATCAAAATAATCAGTCCGGCCAGCGTCGCGTTGGAAACGGCGTACGGACCGACGACAAAGCTGAATGCCACCGCCATCGCCGAAGCCGCAAACGCCGCGACAGGCTCAAAAACGCGGCTCCATTCCGGATACTTCGTTACAAATGCAGAAAGCAGCCCGATCAACAATCCGATGACCGCCGAAACGCCGATCTCCTTCAATCCTCCGCCAAGAAAACGCGACGCTGCTGCCGACGCCAGCCCGAACGCGACGGTTCTGATCAAACTGCCGTATCGCGATGGCGCATTCACAATGGTTTCGATTCGGGCAGAACCTTCCGCCGGGTCGCACAAGGCACGCAACACGCTGGTCGTCACGTCGTCGAGTTCGGACAGCTTGCCCAGGTTCACTTCGCCCGGCGTGACGCGCATCAGGAATGTCCGCTGATCTTCCTGCGGACCGAATGAGGCAAAGATCGAAGTTGGCGTCGAGAAAAATTGTCCCGTCAGCCGCAGATGCTCGGCTGCCATACTCATCACCGCTTCCAATCGGTGCGCCGGATAACCGTAAGTGTGCAGCGCGCGGCCCAGATGCAGCACAAACCCAATAGCATTGCGCGATTCAGCTTCTGATTCGGCGGCAAGTTGTCGTTGCGGAGCAGGCATGTTTTAACTTTTAATTTGAAATTGGCGGATTAGGTTTTGATCCCCACCGTTTTTTCACCGCCAGCAACAAATAACAAAAAATGGCCGCCGCAACCCAGTTCACAAAAAAGACTGGGATCCACTTCCCATAAATTCCGCTGATTCCTAACGCATAACAAACGCCATCAACAATCGCTATCGGTGCCAGAATTAAGGAGGTTGGCGCGCGAAGGAACTTCGGAAGGTCTTCGTGAATGAAATAGAACAAGGTTAGTGCAATGGCCAAAATTGCTGATGAGATCAGGATTCTTTTCAACAATTGATCTTCCTGTGCTCATTGTTCTCCTTGGTCGCAGGGAAACAACGATACTTGTATTGGATCAAGTCCTAACGCTTCGCGCACCGGGCGGAAGCTGCGACGATGAATTGGCGTCGCGCCAAGGGTTCGTAAGGCGGCACAATGCTCCGGCGTCGAATAACCTTTGTGTCCAGCCAGTCCGTAGCCGGGGAATCGGCAATCCAGTTCAAACATCATGGCATCGCGTGTGGTTTTGGCCAGAATCGAAGCTGCCGCAATGCTTGCCGACAATGAATCTCCGCGCACGATTCCTCGCTGTGGCATGCAGCAATCAGGAATCGTCCGGGCATCCACCAGCAAAAAGTCTGGTAGTAAAAAGTCTGGCGATGCAAAGTTAGGCTGGGAGGCCAGCCCGTAAACAGCGCGCCGCATCGCCAGCAGTCCGGCATGATAGATATTGATGCTGTCTATCTCTTGGACTTCGGCAATGCCAATAGCCCAGGCAAAGGCGTCAGCTTTGATTTGAACTGCCAGTTGTTCGCGCTTTGCTTCGTCGAGCTTTTTAGAATCGTCCAGTGCGCGCAACTTGTAATCACGAGGCAAAATCACAGCGCCAGCCACCACAGGCCCGGCTAGCGGTCCCATGCCTGCTTCGTCCACACCGGCGATGAATTGAAAGCCTTGTTCCCACAACTCTGCTTCAAATTTCAGCAAATGTCGCAGGCGTTGTCCTTCAGCGCGGTTATCCCGTCCTCGCGCGCGCAGTTTGGCTGCCAGATCGCGCGCGCCGCGTCGCGGATCGTTTTCAAGAGCTTCAACCAAGCCTTTGGGCACGGGCCTTCCTTCTTCAAGGAAACTGCCCTTCAAACAAGAGAGGGGTTGTCGCAATAATTCTTCAACCATCATCATGAAATCTATTGTGATTTAGGGAGACGTAAATTCGATTCGAGCGGCGATTATAGCTTGGGGACGTGCGAGAGAAAGCATTTGCACGCGATTCGGAATAAAATGCCGCCAACCCGGCATACAAGTGTGACAAGGTGGCGAAACGGTTGTCGCAAGCGAAAAGCTGGAGAATTAAGGAAGACGCAATGCTTATCAAGAAATCAGACGACATCAACAGTAGCAGCGAGATTACAATCGAAGAGAATTACTGGAACCGCCGCAATTTCATTCGCGGCGCAGTGCTGGCGGGGACAAGCGTGGCGACCGGCTTGCTTTATCGCCAATTAAACACGGCAGGCCGCGAAGCAAAGAAGGTTGATCTGGCGGAATTGCCAACCAAAGGCGGTTACGCCACGCCCACAGGTGTAGCGGCAACAGCATTCGAAGACATTACTAATTACAACAACTTTTACGAATTCTCGACCGACAAACAGGCAGTCGCCCGCCGCGCGAAAAACTTTGTCACACGCCCGTGGACAGTTGAAGTCGGCGGGATGGTTCACAAGCCAAAGACTTTTGATCTGGACGATCTGCTAAAACTCGCACCCCTGGAAGACCGGGTTTACCGCCATCGCTGTGTTGAGGCCTGGTCAATGGTGATTCCGTGGCTGGGGTTTTCACTCTCGAAGCTGCTTGAACAAGTGGAGCCAATGGGAGATGCGAAGTTCGTCAAGTTCATCACGCTGGTTGATCCGCAACGGATGCCGAATCAACGAGAAGATGTATTGCCGTGGCCTTACGTCGAGGGTTTGCGATTGGACGAAGCGATGCACCCGCTGACGACATTGGCCGCCGGTTTGTATGGCAAGATGCTGCTGCCGCAAAACGGCGCGCCATTGCGATTGGTTGTGCCGTGGAAGTATGGATTCAAAGGCATCAAATCCATCGTGCAAATCCTTCTGGTCAAAGATCAGCCGGTGAACACTTGGAAGGCGGTCGGGCCGGACGAATATGGTTTTTATTCAAATGTGAATCCGAAGGTTTCGCATCCGCGCTGGACGCAGGCGACTGAACGCCGCATTGGTGAATTCGGTTTGCGCGATACGCTGATGTTTAACGGGTACGGCGATCAGGTTGCCAGCCTGTATTCAGGGATGGATTTGAAAACGAACTATTGAATCTTATGCCAGACATCAAATTTGCCAAGGTCGCGATCTTCGTCAACGCTGCCGTTCCAGCGTCGCTGCTGTTCTGGGATGCCTATCATCACCGGCTAGGCGCAAATCCGCCGGAGTTTGTGCTACACACCACTGGCACGCTGACGTTGGTCTTTTTGCTGTTGTCGCTGGCAGTAACGCCGTTGCGAAAGATGCTGGGGCTGCCGTGGATAGTGCAGTTTCGGCGAGTGCTAGGACTGTTCGCGTTTTTCTATGGCTGCCTGCACCTGCTCTCGTACACTTGGTTTGACAAGGCATTCAACCTGCGGGCAATTGCCTCTGACACCATCAAACGGCCATTCATCTTTCTTGGAATGCTAGGATTTTTGATTCTAGTTCCGCTGGCTGTGACTTCGACTAACAAGATGATCAAGCGCCTGGGCGGACGGCGTTGGAATCGTCTACACAAGATGGTTTATGTGGCGGCGGTTTCCGGAGTGCTGCATTATTACTTACTGGTCAAAGCTGACACGCGCATCCCACTGGCATTCGGCGCGGTCTTGGCTGTGCTATTGGCTTATCGTGTGATCAACAAATTCTTCCCTTCGATTACAGAACGGCGACCGGGCAGACGATCCGTGTTGCCAAGCCAATCTTGACGCTTACGGCGCACCTACTTATCTAAAATTGACATTTCAATCTGCCTGAATTATTTTCCGCGCATAGTTAATCAGTTGTCTTTACTCTCCCTGGCAATGTTTCTAAATTTCCGTTTTGTTCTTTCGTCATTGATTCGCAATCAGTGGGCGTGGCTGGCAGAAAAAACTCTGGCTGCGGCGCAAACTTTAACCATCAGCTAATAGGCAGTAAATATGCCTAACGGAGGACACAGACAATGGAAAAGAGCATGACTTTTGCCGATAACGACTCCTTCTACAATCAACTTATCGAACTCGAAGCTCGGCGTGAATCCTATTTCATTGAAACCGGCATTTCAGAGGCCAAAAACTTGCCGCTGCGATTGCTGCATCACGTTGGCATAAGCAAAGATGACATTGCCCATGTGCAGCACAAGGTCGTCGAAGAGAGTGCGTTGATGCACGATTTCATCGAACCGATGGTCGTCAAGTTCAATGAGATGACCGGCAAATACAAACCGGCGCGCGATTACGAGTTCACCTTCGAGGCCGAGGACTACGATTCGATCAAGATTCATGGGCGTCCGAAAATGGCAGGCGTTGCGGCGGCTTGAATAAATATCAGTTTGAACCCAAAGAGAAGGCAGCGGATGAAGTTTTACTTCTTGCCCGCTGCCTTTTGTGTTTCGATTTTTCAAGTAGTCTCAGCGCACCTTCCGATCTGTTTCTTCCAGCGCGCTGCCGAAGTTTCTGCCTCCCCAATTGACGCCTTGAATATATCTGCCAACCGCGCCAACGCGCGCGCCTTTGCTGGGCACGCCGCGCCGGGTGACGACCCAAATCTTTCCAGTTTCGTCATCCAGTTCGTAAGCGCCCTGCCCAAGCGCGCCAAAACTGTTGGTCACTGTTCCGACGATCAGAATCTCCTTGCCGCGAAAGCGCGTGGGATCGCCGTTGACCCTGTTGATCGTGGTTTGACTAGGGCAGCCCATCAGGAACAGACCAGAGCCGAGTAAGAACAGCGAAGCTAAAAATCGAATTTTCATATTCCTCCTTCTGAAATTATCTTCAGGTTGTGAGCCAAAGCTTGTCGCGAAGGGGAATCGCTTGAATGTAGCGACGATTGTGACGGAAAAAGCCGCTTGGTCTTTACGCCTCGCAGAGACAATCGCGCTTTCAGCTTTCGGCCGGCGCGGATTATACACATCAGACAATAGTTTGCGCGCGAAAATCACCACGGCTTTGCAGCGTCGTTTTGATCGGGGATAATCTGAACCATGTTGGAACTGCCGAAACTATACGCAATCACCGATTGCCAACTGTCGAACTGCACACACGAAGAGATCGTGCAAATGCTGCTGGCTGCAGGTGTGCGATGGATTCAATTGCGCGATAAAGACTCAAGCGCGCGCGGGATGTTGGACGCCGCGCGGGAATGTTTGCTGCTGACGCGGGCGGCTGGCGCCACACTCATTATCAACGACCGCGTTGATGTGGCGCTAACGGCGGACGCGGACGGCGTGCATTTGGGGCAGGAGGATTTGTCCGTGGAAGAAGCGCGTGAGATTTTAGGCGAAGAGAAGATCATAGGTATCTCTACGCATTCGCTGGATCAGTTCCGCGCCGCGATGGAAACGTCGGCCAACTACATCGCGGTCGGCCCCGTCTTCCCCACAAAAACAAAAGAAAATCCTTCTCCGGTCGTTGGCTTGGATTTGGTCCGAGAAGCAAGAAGGTTGACGGATCGCCCGATTGTTGCGATAGGCGGGATAACACTTGAGCGTGCTGCCGTGGTGGTTGACGCAGGTGCCAGCAGCGTAGCGGTGGTCTCAGCTCTCTATCCTTTCGCCGACATCAGCGACTTTTTTACCAAGCCTGACATCTCGGGGCGAGCTTCCGAGTTTCTCAAAATGCTGAAATGATAGATGACGGCGGTTTTTTGAACGTTACAACTGAGTCATTTCACTGGCTGTAACGTCAAGGCGATATTTCGCACCTCGTCGCTTTCAATCTCGATCTCAGTCGAAGCGGATTGAAAGCCGCGTGCATTGGCTGTGATGCGATACTTCGCTTTTTCAGCTTTCAGCCGAAACACAAATTGGCCGCCTTCGCCCGACGCCTTTTCCTGTTTGAACTTCTTGCTTCCATCAATGCGTTCAAGCGAGACCGAGGCATTTGGCATTGAATAGCCAACGCTATTTAAAACCGCACCGCGAATCAGCGAAAAAGGTTCGCCTTCGCGTTTCAGTTCGGCTGTCAGTCGCAGTGTTTCGCCGCCAATTACCGCCAGCTTGCGCGTAAGGAAGGTTTTGTAGCCCTGTTTTTCAAAAGAGAAAGAATAGTCTCCCGCAGGCAAACCAGAGAATTCAAAATCGCCTTTGCTATCGCTATTGACTTGCTGTTTGTCTTCCTTGTTCCTGACGTTGATCGCCTGCACCAAAACCCCTTCCATTGCCTTGCCGCCTTCTTCTTTGACCTTGCCTTTGATAGTTCCTGTCTGTGCGGAGCCGCCAGTGGCAGTTGAGAACAAGAGAACCAACATTGTAATGAGTGCGTATCCAAGTTTCAGCTTCATAAAAACCCCTGAAGAAAAAATAAAGTAATTCGCGTGTAATCGCGGATTTGCGCCGCGCAGTGCGGCGGGATTATAACAAGGCCATGTTCAAATTTCGTCTGCTTATTCCTGTACTTCTGTTGGCGTTAAACGGACTTGCCTGGGCACAGAAGAGTGAAAAACCTGAGCCTCGCCCGGCGTTGACCGTGCGTATTGACACTGACCTTGTTACCATTGATGTCACAGCCACAGACAAGAACGGAAACTATGTGCGGGATTTGCGCTCGGATGAATTTCAAGTTTTTGAAGATGGGAAGCTGAAGACACTAGACTTCTTTGCCATGACCGACCAATCAACTCTTTCGCGCCCGCTGGCAGTTGTTTTTGCGCTTGATATGTCAGGGAGTATGAAACCGGAAGAGGCGGTTATGCTGCGCGAGGCGGCAATGAAGTTCACGGAACTGATGAGCGGCGATTCGGTTTTTGCGGCGCTTGCCTTTAACTACAATGTCAAAATTCTGCAAAGCTTCACGGATGACCCGCGCAGACTGGAAAAGGCGCTGATAAAAGCGGATCACTTCGAAGGCTCCACCAGGATTTATGATGCGATAGATCGCGCGATTACAATGCTCAATCGTCAAGCCCCGCGCACGCGCAAAAATCGTTCTGTGCGGCGTGTTGTCATTGTTATCAGCGATGGTTTCGATTCGGCCAGTATTATTGACCGGCAGGAATTGATCCAGCGCGCAAACACAGCAGGCGTGACAGTCTATTCCATGACGCTGCCGTCTTACATCCTTTCGCCCACGCAATCCAGCGAGCGCGTGATTACCCCGCTTGATGCGACACGCGTAGTTGCTTCCACTGGCGGGCGCGATTTCTCTGCCAGCGCGCAAGACTTCACGCCGATTTTCAAAGCTCTCGCAGAAGAGATTCGGGCCAGCTATGCGCTTGCCTATTACCCTGAATGGCGTGACGGCAAATCACATGAACTGCGCGTGAAAACTTCTCGCTCAGGAGTGCTGTTGCGCGTCAGCCGGACAAGTTATATGGCACCCGACAAGTAAGCCCGATACGCCTTCTTTTCGTTAGTAATCCTCTTCTTTGTCATCGTCTTCTTCGTTTTTCTGCGCCACGTCGAGTTCAATCGGATCCAGTCCCACGACTTCAAGCGTGGCGTCGCATTCTTCACAATGGACCGTCTCGCCTTTATCCACATCTTCGTCCACGTGGATTTCGGCTTCGCATACAGGGCAGGCAGCTAATGGCACGGTTATAACCCTCCGTGAGTTTCCGTTCGTGGAATCGTCGGCATTCCACGCTTGATTGATGATTGCTTCTCAGATGTTGAGAAAGTTTGATTCGCAGCGATGATTGTTGCTGATGGCGCTACACCCGCCGCGAGCGCGCAGAATCTAACCAAACGCGCGCCATTTGGCAATGCTATGAATCTTCAACCCATCTTCTCTCTTCCGGGCATAAAGAAAGAGGGAATGGCATCTTGCGGACTCCGAAACCTCAATATTGATAGGGTTGTAAAGATGGTAGGTCGCGCTTGAGCCTGAAAAAACAGGGGTTTTTCGCTTGTTGGCCGGATTTTGTCTTGCGCCCCTCTACTAGCTACGGTATACTCTGCCCCGTTTTAGCACAAGATAATGTGATTACATCTTGCACCTTAATCTATCGCAGATGCTGGCGCAGGACTGATGAGCAATCGCTTCCGTAAAAATGATCGCGCTCGCGAATTCGTTATTCGGATTACATCAGCGATATTTGATTCTTTTCGATTGAGCCGTTGGGCAGGATCAGTCTTATCAGTCTGGTAGCCGGTTATGTGTGGCTGGTTCTTTGGTACTTGCTTCAAATGATCTTGAAGCAATGCCGGAACAGTCAGGAAATAACGCAAATTCAAAGGAGAAACAACCTATGGCAGCAAAGCAAATGACAAAGAGCCAGTTCTCGACACATCTGGCTGAAAAGTTCACCCTTTCAAAGAAGGCCGCGAATGAGATTCTTGATGAGATCGCGGCAGTAGCGCTCGCACAAACCAAGAAAACCGGCTCCTTCGTGATTCCCGGCATTGGCAAATTGGTCAAGGCCGCACGCAAGGCGCGCAAAGGCCGCAATCCAGCGACCGGTGAAACAATCAAGATTCCTGCTAAAACGGTCGTCAAATTCCGTGTGGCAAAGGCCGCGAAAGATGCGATTGTTCCGCCGAAGAAGTAGCTCTACTTGGGAACTAAACAAAAACACGCCCAAGGCCAACATCACGATGGGCGTAACCAAAGCCACCGAAGAAGTAGCTCTACTTCGGAACTAAACAAAAACAGCGAAGCTCTTCAATCATTGAAAAGCTTCGCTGTTTGCATTTTCAGAGAATAAAAGAATCGCCGTTGCTTGTTAGTTTTCCACCGCGCGGCCATATCTATATCGTCACGGTCAATGCCTTTGAGCATGAGCTTTCCGCCTTGATCAGCGGTTCCACCCGTTCGGCGGATTGTCCGGCAGCCCCGGAGACTGGCTGAGGGTGTGCAGTCTCTCTTGGGGACCCCAAAGCCGCAGTTACGGCGTTGCGCAAGATTTCGGGCGTCATAAGCTTGCGCACGAAGTCAGTCGCTCCGAGCTTCATTGCCTCAATTGCGAGTTCAATCGAGGCAAAGGCCGTCACCATGATCACGCGCGCAGTCTGGTCGCGCTCTTTGATCCTGCGGAGCGTCTCAAGCCCCTCTATGCCCGGCATTTTCTGATCAAGCAGCACGGCGTCCCAAGTCGCCCCGTCGTCAAACACATCTATCCCTTGCAGGCCGTCTTTCGCCTCGCCAACTTCATAACCACCCATTTCCAGCGCGAGACGCATCATTTGGCGCAGGTGGGCTTCGTCATCAATAACCAGCACGCGCTTACTCATACTTTTGCGTTCTCCCGTTTTGTCTTAACAACCGCCGCCGACGTTTATTCGGCCACAGGTAAGGTAAAAGTAAAGGTGGCGCCGCGCCCCAATTCAGACTGCACAGTGATCTGCCCGCCGTGCGCTTCGATAATCTGTTTCGAGATTGCCAGCCCCAGTCCGGCGCCGCCCGTGGGCGCGTTAGGCACTTGCACGAACTTGTCGAAGATGCGCGGCAAATATTCAGCAGGGATGCCGCTCCAGGCTTTCCTTCATGTTCTGCGCGGCGACGACCGAATCGTAGTTGTTTGCCGGGATCAGCCGCGACACGCCTCCCATCTCGCGCAAGCGCCAGGCGCTCCACCCTCCGAGCACGACGAGGGCCGCGATAAAGACCAAATACCCAAGTAACAAGTTAGCGCGTAGCCCCATATCAATTCCTCAGCAAAAAACTGCTTCTGCAGATGATGGAGAGCGATCAACCCTCAAGGGAAGTCTCGCTGTGCGCGCTCCGTTCGCTCATCGGTACCACATGCACAGTGGCGTCGCGCGCCTCATTCAGGAAGCGGTTAAGCACCGACCCGCGCAGCAAAATATCCCAACGCGAACGCGCCGATTGGCCGAAGATGACATGCGTGACGCCTTCGCGCTGGGCAAATTCGATCAAGGCGTCGGCTACGCGCGCGCGCTTCAGCTTGACAAACTTCGCGCCCAGTTCTTCCGCCAGCCGCACGTTATCCATCAATGTCACGTAATCTTTTGGGTCCATGCGCCCAGGCTCTTCGCGGGGTGTTTCGACGTAAACCGCGTACCAGTCCGACGCCAGCCGCCCCGCAATGCGCGAACCGATCCTTAGCAGCCTTTTCGCATTGCCGCGTGAAGTCAGGCAAACCATGACATGCTCAGGAATGAGCGAATGTTCCAGCCCTTCGCGTTCCCGGTAATCGTGGGATTTGGTTGCCTGATCTTCTGCCACCTGGCGCAGCATCAGTTCGCGCAAGGTCGAAAGATTTCCCTTGCGAAAGAAATTGTTGAGCGACTGTTCGATCTTCTCGACGCCGTAAATCTTTCCCTGCCGCAACCGCGTCCGCAGCGTGTCAACCGATACGTCAACGTTAACCACTTCGTCAGCACGTTGCAGCAAGCTGTTGGGAACGGTTTCACGCACTTTCACTCCTGTCATGCGTTCAACCACGTCATTGAGCGATTCGATGTGTTGGACGTTGACGGCGGTGATGACGGGGATGCCGGCGGCGAGCAGTTCCAGCACGTCTTCGTAGCGCTTGCGGTTCTTCGATCCGGGCACATTCGTATGCGCCAGTTCGTCAACGATAGCGATGGCCGGTTTGCGGGCGATGACGGCTTCGAGGTCCATCTCCTTGAGCGTGACGCCGCGATATTCAATCTGGCGCAGCGGCACGACTTCAAGATCGCCGATCAATGCTGCAGTCTCCGCGCGCCCATGGGTTTCAACGAAGGCAATAGCGACATCCACGCCCTGCTTTTTGAGCAGGTGCGCCTCTTCAAGCATCTGGTAAGTCTTGCCGACGCCGGGCGCAGCGCCGATGTAAACACGCAGTCGTGCCCGCTCGCCTTCTTTAAGCCTGGCGAGGACTACTTCTGCCGATGGTCGCTTGTCGCCGTTGTTGGTCATCGCAAGATCATCTTCGGCCATTATCTCTTGAGAGGTTTTACCTCATCGAGCTTGAGATTCAGCAGCAATACGTTGACGCCCGGTTCGCCCAGGAAGCCGAACTGCCGGCTCTGGGTGTGCGCATTGACGATCTGGCGCACCGCGTCCTCACTCATCCCGCGCTCGCGGGCGACGCGCGGCACTTGGAATTCAGCCGCCGCGGGCGTGATGTGCGGGTCGAGGCCCGACGCCGAAGTCGTCACCAGATCAACCGGCACGGGTTTGCTGGGATTTTCGGCCTGCAACTTTTCGACATCGCTTTTTACGCGGTCAATCAGCTTCTTGCTGGTCGGGCCAAGATTCGATCCCGAAGACGCCCCAGCATCGTAACCAACCGCGCCTGCCGCCGAAGGACGCGAGCGGAAGTAGCCGGGCGATGAAAAGGGCTGCCCGATCAATTTCGAGCCGACAACCACGCCGTTGCGCTCGATCAATTGCCCGTTGGCTTTGTTTTTGAAAAGCACCTGGGCAAGCCCGGTGACGACCAGCGGATAAACCAACCCAAGCAAGATCGTCGTTACGACCGTCATCAAAATCGCAGTTATCAGATTTTTCTTCATCTCAAATCTCCAATTTCAAATCAACCATTCGTTACGCCAACCCGAGCGCCACGATAATTACGTCAATGATCTTAATGCCGGCGAAAGGGGCGATGATCCCGCCCAATCCATAAATAAGCAGGTTGCGCCGCAGCGACGCCGCCGCGCTCATCGGGCGGTACTTGACGCCTTTCAGCGCCAGCGGAATCAGCGCAACGATGATCAGCGCGTTGAAGATCACCGCCGACAGGATGGCCGATTGCGGCGTCGCCAAACGCATGACGTTGAGTGCATTCAGCACGGGGAACGCAACGGAGAACATCGCCGGAATGATCGCGAAATATTTCGCCACGTCGTTCGCAATCGAGAACGTCGTCAGCGCGCCGCGCGTCATCAGCAATTGCTTGCCGATCTCAACCACCTCGATCAGTTTGGTCGGGTTCGAGTCAAGATCAACCATGTTGCCGGCTTCTTTGGCTGCCTGCGTGCCGGTGTTCATCGCCACGCCGACATCGGCTTGGGCAAGCGCCGGCGCATCGTTCGTGCCGTCGCCGGTCATGGCCACCAGCTTGCCTTCGGCCTGCTCGCGTTTGATCAGGGCCATTTTGTCTTCGGGCGTTGCTTCGGCCAGAAAATCGTCCACGCCCGCCTCGCGCGCAATAGTCGCGGCGGTCAGCGGGTTGTCGCCCGTGATCATCACCGTCTTGATGCCCATCGCGCGCAGTTGGTCGAAGCGTTCCTTCATCCCACCCTTGATGATGTCTTTCAGGTAAATGACGCCGAGCGCACGCAGGTTGTCGGCGACCACCAGCGGCGTACCGCCAGCCCTGGAAATTCCGTCAACTATCTCGCGCAATTCGCGCGGTGACTGCGAACCGTTGGAGGCGACATACCTTTCAATCGCGTCAACCGCTCCTTTGCGAATCTGGCGTCCGTTGTAATCCACGCCCGACATCCGCGTTTGCGCGGTGAAGGGGATGAAGTGCGCCTCGTGCGACTGAAGCTCGCGCCCGCGTAGTTTGTACTTCTCTTTCGCCAGCACAATGATCGAACGACCTTCCGGTGTCTCGTCTGCCAGCGACGAAAGCTGCGCGGCGTCAGCCAACTCGGTTTCATTCACACCGGGCAGCGTAATGAACTCCGTCGCCTGCCGGTTGCCCAGCGTGATTGTCCCGGTCTTGTCCAGCAGCAGCGTATTCACGTCGCCCGCCGCTTCAACCGCCCGCCCCGACATCGCCAGCACGTTGTGTTGGATCAGCCGATCCATTCCCGCGATACCGATGGCCGAAAGCAGGCCGCCAATCGTCGTTGGGATCAGACACACCAGCAACGACACCAGCACGAAGATCGTCTGCGGCGCATTTGAATAGATCGCGAACGGCTGCAAGGTGACGACTGCGAGCAGGAAGATGATCGTCAGCCCCGCGAGCAGGATGTTCAGCGCAATCTCGTTCGGCGTCTTTTGTCGGCTGGCCCCTTCGACCAGCGCGATCATCCGGTCAAGGAAGGTTTCGCCGGGGTTTGACGTGATACGAATTTTGATCCGATCCGAAAGCACGCGCGTGCCGCCGGTTACTGCCGAACGGTCGCCGCCTGCTTCACGTATCACTGGTGCCGACTCGCCTGTGATTGCCGATTCGTCCACTGATGCCACGCCCTCAACGATTTCGCCGTCGCCGGGGATGAATTCGCCCGCTGAAACGACGACGATGTCATCTTTGCGCAACTGCGGCGCGGGGACGATTTGAACTTGTCCGTTTGGCATCAGCTTGGTGGCGGTTGTTTCGGTTCGCGCCTTGCGCAGGTTGTCCGCCTGCGCCTTGCCGCGTCCTTCGGCCATCGCCTCGGCGAAGTTGGCAAAGAGCACCGTGAACCAAAGCCAGAGTGTAATCTGCAAATCAAATCCAGTGCCGGATGCGCCCTTGGCGATGTCGCGGATGAGCAGAAGCGTTGTAATCACGCTGCCCACTTCGACGACGAACATCACGGGGTTCTTCATCATTGCCACGGGATTCAGCTTGCGCAACGAATCCACTGCCGCGCGCGATATTATTTTGGGATCCCAAATCGAAATCGTATTTTCCTTAGCCATAATTCTTGTGTTCCTTCCTGGAGCGCAGTGCTTCCAGCCTGCGGACATTCTCGACTCGCCTTTTCTTTTACGAGGGGTCTTCCTAACACGGCTCGCAGGCCGGAGGCACTGCGCTCCCAGGGTTTCAAAACGTTTGCCCGACGTACATCAGCAAGTGCTCCACAATGGGGCCGAGACTTAAAGTTGGGAAGAACGTCAGTGCGCCGACGATGATGATGACGCTGATCAAGAGCGTCGTGAACAGCGGCGTCGTTACCGGGAAGGTGCCCAATGAAGGCGGCACCGTCTTCTTGCGCGCCAGATTGCCGGCCAGCGCCAGCATCGGGATGATCATCAAAAAGCGCCCAAGCAGCGTCGAGATGCCGATCGTCGTGTTGTACCAATAAGTGTTCGCCGAAATGCCCGCGAAAGCCGAGCCGTTATTGCCCGTACCTGATGTGAAGGCATAGAGCATCTCCGAAAGCCCGTGCGGCCCGGCGTTGTTGAGTTGCGAGGTGCCGAACAATGGCGAAACCGACGAGATGGCTGTGAAGAGCAAAATCGTCAGCGGGAAGATCAACACGTTGAGCATAGCCATCTTCACATCGAAGGCTTCGATCTTCTTGCCCAGATATTCCGGCGTGCGCCCCACCATCAACCCGGCGATAAAGACCGCCAGCACGATGTAGATCAAAATTCCATACATCCCAGCGCCGACTCCGCCGAAGATGACTTCGCAGAGCATGATGTTGAGCAGCGGGATCATCCCGCCCAGCGGCGTGAATGAATCGTGCATTGAATTGACCGCGCCGCACGAAGCGTCAGTCGTAACGGTGGCAAACAACGCCGAGTTGGCAATGCCAAACCGCACTTCCTTGCCTTCCATGTTGCCGCCCGATTGCATCGCGCTCACAACTTGATCCGTACCGGTCAGCAAGGGATTGCCGCGCGCTTCGGCCCAATAAGCCACCAACACGCCCGCGAAAAACAGCACGGCCATCGCCGCCCAGACCGCCCATCCATGTTTCGGCGAGCCGGTCATCCGCCCCAGCGTGTAAGTCAGCCCGGCGGAGATGGCGAAGATCGAGAACAATGCAATCAGGTTGGTGAATGGCGTTGGATTTTCCAGCGGATGCGAACTGTTGGCATTAAAGAAGCCGCCGCCATTCGTACCCCACTGTTTAATGAACTCCTGCGAAGCCAGCGGCCCCTGAGCAATAACCTGTTCGGTGATGGTTTGTGTCTCTTGCACGGGCTTGCCATCTGCGCCGTTGACAACGTTGCCGCTCGCGTCCTTCTTGTCCACGGAGATTGTCTGCGGATCAACCAGCTTGACCGTGTCGTATGGCTTCAGATTTTGAATCGTGCCCTGCGAAACCAGCACCAGCGCGCCGATCAGGCAGAAGGGCAGCAAAATCCAAAGGCACGTCCGCGTGAAATCAACCCAGAAGTTGCCGAGCGTGTCCTTCTCGCGGCGCGCAACGCCGCGAATGAACGCAATGGCGAGCGAGATGCCAACCGCCGCCGAGGCAAAGTTGTGATAAGCCAGCCCGGCCATCTGCGTCAGATAGCTCATCGTCGTTTCCGGCACGTAGCTTTGCCAGTTGGTATTGGTCGTGAACGACGCCGCGGTGTTGAAGGATGAGCTAGGCTCAATGTTGGCCAGCTTCTGCGGGTTGAATGGCATATATGCCTGCAAGCGCTGCATCAGGTAGAGCACGATCATGGAAACCGCACTGAACAGCAGCATCGCCACTGCGTACTCCGTCCACCGCATTTCGCGCTTTTCGTCCACGCCGGTCAGGCGGTAGATCAGCCGTTCGATGGGACGCAGCACCGGGTCAAGGAATGTCCGCTCGCCGTTAAAGACCCGCGTCATGAAAACGCCCATTGGCTTTGTGACGGCGAGGATCAGCGCGAGGAAGAACAGAATTTGTAACCATCCGTTGATAGTCATCGGAATTTATCCTCTTAGAAATACGGGTTAGAATTTTTCGGGGCGCAAAAGTGCGTAAGTCAGGTAAACGAGCAGCAGGACGGATACCACGATGCCCAGAACAGCTTCGAGATTCATAGTTCAACTCCTTATTGCAGCTTCTCGCACCCTCGCACGTAGGCCAGCGAGAGCAGAAAGAAAACAATCGTCAATCCCACAAAAATCAGGTCCAGCATAAAAACTCCTTTTGAATCACCGTTTCTATTGATCGTCATTATCCTCGTCATAACGGGAGAGTTTCGACCGGCCCTGTGGCTTGTCTTTTTCTATCCAATCCAGGCAGCACGCACCCAGAATGATGAGCGGTATGGTCAGGAAGAACAGACTTGTTCCAGCCGTGTGTAGCCAATGCCGCGCGCCTTAATTGGACGTAAGCCAACTAGCGACCGTCATCATTGAGCCTGAAATCCCAGCCGCCATGCCACCGGCCAGCCCGACCAGCGTGCCAATAACCTGAGCCTTTGCCAGTACACGGCTGCCTGCGGTCTGAGGCTGCACACCCGATGGCGCGCTTTGATGTACAAATGCCAATGCGTTCATGTCATCTCCATTTAGTTGCTCCCCGGCGGCGCGCGAGTCCAACGTGAACTCGTTTAAGTGTTCCGCGTCCAGGCGAGTCAGCACTTCTTGTTGTCTATATGAATCCCTCATCAACTGGGCTGAGCATAGAGCGGCGCGCATAAGGATTGCGTAAGCGGTTTATAAAGAATTCGTAAAGGTGGCAGGAGAAATTGGCGGGCTAACTTTCCGCATTAAAGCGGTAACCAATCCACGGTTCGGTCAGAATGTAACGAGGTTTGGCCGGATCAACTTCGATCTTTTTGCGCAACTGGCCGACGAAAACGCGCAGGTATTCGGTCTGTTCCGTGTAATCGCCGCCCCAGATTGCGCCGAGCAGCACGCGATGCGTCAGAACTTTGCCTGCGCGGCGAATCAGGTAAACTAGCAGTTCATATTCTTTGGGCGTCAGATGGACTTCTTCACCACGCGCAGCGACGGTGCGCGCTTCCAGATCAACGTGAAAATCGCCAAGCGTAATCTCTTTGACTTCGCGCTCCGTGGCTGTCGGCGCGCGGCGCAGCGTGGCGCGAACTCGGGCCAGCAGTTCGTCAATGCCGAATGGTTTGGTGATGTAATCGTCCGCGCCCGCGTCCAGCGCTTCGACTTTGGTTCGCTCTTCGCCTTTGACCGAAAGCACGATGATCGGAACCTGGGAGAGCTTGCGCAGGCGGCGGCAAAGTTCCAGCCCGCCCATCTGCGGCATCGAAAGGTCTGTGATGACCAGATTCGCCGGCCACTGAGAGAAGACATTCAGCGCTTCTTCGCCGTCGCTGGCGGTTTGGACTTCGTAACCGCGCGCGGACAATCCGCGCCGCAGCACGCGGGCGATCTGCGTTTCATCGTCCACCACCAGAATGCGTTGCGCTTCATTTATATTCATTCGGCATTTTCTTCCAATCTTTCCGCCGGTTCTTCGTCGCCAATCGGGATCAACAGCTTCATTCGCGTGCCGCGATCCTGCTCTCCGCTTTCGATCCAGATGCGCCCGCCGTGAGCTTCCACGATGCCGCGCGCGATGGCCAATCCCATGCCCAATCCGCTGGGCTGATTCGCGTTTGTATCGGACACGCGAAAGAATTTGTCGAAGACCCGCGCCCGCATTTCCTCTGGAACGCCGCGCCCCTGATCTTCGACCGCCAGCAAAATCATTTCGTCTTTATCCCGGTTGGCTGTGATCTTGATCGGCGAACCTGCGGGCGAATACTTCGCGGCATTATCAATCAGCGAATACACCACCTCGGCCAGCAAAGTTGCATCCACGCGCGCCGAAGGCAATTCGGTTTCGATGGCGACTTCAATGGGGTGTTTCGCGGTCAATTCGCTCGCCCGGTCGCGCGCCAGCGCCACAATCTCTTCGACCGAACCCCAGCGGCGGCGCAACCGCAACTCTCCGGCTTCCAGGCGCGCCAACTCGACCATGTTTTCGACAAAGCGGTTCAGCCGGTCAGTCTCTTCGTTGATGACTTCCAGCAGTTCCGTGCGGCCTTCCGGGTCCAGCCTGACCGGATCGTCGGAATCACCTGCGGCCTGCATTTCCGCCAGTAGCGTAGTCGCCGAAGCCTTGATCGAAGTCAGCGGCGTCCGCATATCGTGCGTCACCGCGTCCAGCAACGCCGATTTCAACTGCTCGCTCTGGCGAAAGACCTCCCCCTGCCGGGCTGCTTCCGAAGCGATTTTGTATTCTTGATAGAGCCGTTCGATCTCCCGCTTGCCTGCCTCGGCTTCTTCAGCGCGGTGTTTGGCGCGCGCGGAAAGCTGCCCGGCGGTCACGGCGGTAATCAGAAACGCCGCCAGCGCAATCCAGTTTTGTGGGTTAGCAATGGTGAAGGTATGAACCGGCGGCAGGAAAAAGAAGTTGAAACAGACCCCACCCAGAATCGCCGCCAGCGAAGCCGGCCGGCTGCCCCACCCTGTCGCGGCAAACAACACCACCAACAACAATGCCAGCGCCACCGTCGTCGAACTGAACCGTTCGTGAAACGGCGCCAACGCCATCGTCACCGCCGCCACGCCGGACACGGCGAACAGATAGCCGTTACCCGCGCGTAGAAAAAGTTTGTCCCAACTTGTGCTCATTGTTTGCGCCGCCTTCTGATTCAAGTTGTAGCGCGAGTTAGAGAAGAATGGCAAGATCAGGCCTTTCATCATCGCTTTGCGTCTGTTGTCATACAGACGCAAGGTGAATGGGGGCATAACTTGGCGGCTATGCTTCAATTTAAGTCGAAAGGGATTTTTCCATGAGAATGATGATTGCTGCGGTTTTGTTACTGGTCGTTGTGTTGTTGGCGGGAATCGGGTTGGTATTTCGTAAGCCGATCAACTGGTCGGCGGCGTCTTCGGTGACGAACGTGAAGGCTGGGGCGGCGGAGATTGCGCCGCCGGAATCTGGTGATAGCAAACGCGCGCCTGTTATCGTTGAGCTTTTCACCTCAGAAGGCTGTTCCAGTTGTCCGCCCGCTGACGTGGTATTGGCGCAACTGGAAAAATCACAGCCAGTTGCCGGTGTGGAAGTCATCGCGCTGAGCGAGCACGTGGATTACTGGAACTACATTGGCTGGTCGGACCCGTTTTCTTCGGCGGCTTTCAGCGCGCGACAGCAAGCTTATGCGCCGGTGTTTGGCAACGACGGAGTTTATACGCCGCAGATGGTGGTGGATGGGCAGGCGGAATTTATCGGCAGCAATTCCAGCAAGGCGCAGGCGGCAATTACGCGCGCGGCGAAATTGCCGAAGGGCGAAGTGAAAATTGCATTTGCTGAAAATGCTTCGGCCAGCGATGCGCAGGCAGTCAAACTGAAAGTCAGCGTGGAAAAACTTCCTGCCGTGACTTCCGGCGACGTTGCCGAAGTGCTGCTGGCGATTACGGAAAGCAATCTTTCTTCGCAGGTCGTGCGCGGCGAAAACTCCGGACGAAAGCTAGGGCATACGGCGGTGGTGCGGGAACTGCGGTCGCTGGGGCAGATTGCTGGTTCAAACAAGGCCTTTGAGGCGGAAACGACGGCGATGTTGAACAAGGAATGGAAGCGCGGCGAACTGCGCGCGGTGGCGTTTGTGCAGGAGCGCGCTCACAAACGAATTCTGGGCGCGGCATCGTTGAATCTGGCAGGGAAGTGACGCGTTTCGGCGGCATTGATTGTTTCCGCTAGTCTTATTACTACCTCTCCATTACGCTCGCCGTTGTTGAATATCTGAGTTGAGGAGGTTTCGTTTGGCGGAAACGAAAAACAGAAAACTTTGGCTGCTGGCATTTCTGGTGACCGCTGTGGTGATCGCCATCTGGTTTTTGCCGATCAGTCATTGGTTGAAGATTCTGCAAAGTTCGATTGAAAGCCTGGGCGCACTGGCTCCGGTTGCATATGTGCTGGTTTATGTCGCAACGACGGTGTTGCTGATTCCCGGCAGTCTGTTGACGCTGGGCGCGGGCGGAATCTTCGGCTTCTGGAAAGGGTTTGCGGTGGTTTTTGTGGGTGCGAATCTGGGCGCGCTCGGCGCATTCTGGCTGACACGGACGTTTTTGCGCCAGCGGGTTGCGCAATGGGCGGCAGGCAATCCGAAGTTCGCCGCGCTAGATCGCGCCATCGGTCGCGAAGGCTTCAAGATGGTATTGCTCTCACGGCTCAGCCCGGTCTTTCCGTTTACGCTGCTCAACTATTTTCTTGGGCTGACCACAGTGCGGACGGGTTCTTACCTGCTGGCAAATCTGATTGGAATGCTGCCTGGGACGTTTCTATACGTCTACCTGGGCGTGACGGCGCGCGATGCGCTGGGCGCGAACTCAGGCGGTGTTGGGAAGTGGCAGCTTGTGCTCAGGCTCGTGGGCTTGCTGGCAACGGTCGCCGTTGTGCTTTTGATCACGCGGATGGCAAGACGTGCCATGGCACAGGCTGAGCAAGAGAATCTGGAAGAAGTGCCTGAACTCAAAACGCAAGGAGTTTGACCGATGCAGACGACAGCAGCGGCGACTGATGCAAGCGACAGTGCAATTCGGCACGTGACCTTAGCCGGCGACCCACACGATCAATTGATGATCGAAAACTGCCATCCGCCGAATCACGTCAATCCAACTCCAAATGGAAAGTATAACTTGATCGCGATTGGCGCGGGCGCTGCCGGATTGGTCAGCGCGGGCGGGGCAGGCGGCTTGGGCGCTAAAGCCGCCATCATCGAACGCGCCTTGATGGGCGGAGATTGCCTGATAACGGGCTGCGTGCCGTCGAAGGGCGTCATTCGCGCCTCGCGCGCGATCTACGATTTGAAGCGGGCTCAGGAATTCGGCATTCAACTGTCCGGCGAAGCCCGCATTGATTTCGCCGGTGCAATGGAACGGATGCGCCGGTTGCGCGCGCAGATCAGCTACAACGATGCGGCGGCGAAGTTCGGCAGCAAGTATCACGTGGATGTTTTTCTGGGTGACGCGAAGTTCGTCAGCCCTTCAGCCATCGAAGTTGGTGGTCACCTTCTGGAATTTGATCGCGCCGTCATTGCAACCGGAGGGCGTCCGGCGGAACTGCCAATTCCGGGCCTGAAAGAGGCCGGTTATTACACCAACGAAAACATCTTCACGATTACCGAATTGCCACGGCGAATGGCTATCATCGGCGGCGGGCCGATTGGCTGTGAATTGGCGCAGGCGTTTCAGCGATTCGGTAGTCAGGTGACGATTCTTAATGATGTCGAACGCATTCTGCCGCGCGAAGATCAGGACGCCGCGGAGTTGATTCATCGCCAGTTTGTCAGTGAAGGCGTGGCGATCAACAACGGCGTGAAGATCGCGCGCGTCGAACGGCGCGGCACTGACAAAATCATCGTTTACGGACAGGCAGGCAAGCAGCACGAAGCCACGTGCGATTTAATTCTGTCCGCCGCCGGTCGCGTGCCGAACGTTGAAGGACTGAATCTGGAAGTAGCGGGCGTCGAATATTCGCGCGAAGGCGTGACGGTTGATGAAAGGTTGCGCACGTCGAATCCGAAGATTTACGCGGCAGGTGATGTCTGCTCAAAGTTCAAATTCACGCACGCGGCTGACGCGATGGCGCGCGGGGTGTTGCGCAATGCCTTGTTCTTTAGCCGGGCCAAGGTCAGCAGGTTGGTCATGCCGTGGTGTACTTACACCGATCCGGAGGTCGCGCACGTTGGCCTTTACGAAGCTGACGCGCGAGAGGCAGGCTTTGATGTCGCGACGATCACTGAACAATTCGACGACAATGACCGCGCGATTCTGGATGGCGAAACGGAAGGCTTTGCCCGCGTGCATTACGACCGCAAGACCGGCAAGATTCTGGGCGGGACGATCATTGCGCGTCACGCGGGCGAGATGATCAGCGAACTGACACTGGCCATCACGCACGGCCTGAAGGTCAGCGCGCTTTCTACAACAATTCATCCTTACCCGACGCAGGCCGAAGTGCTGCGCCGGGTTGGGGATGGTTACAATCGCACACGGCTGTCGCCAACCGTGTGCAAGCTTTTCAAGAAATGGTTTGCGTGGCGGCGAAGGTAATAAGAGGGTGTGGAATGTTGATACGGAACCGGTAGCGGTAGCGACCGGGTATCTCAGAGCGCATACCCGCCGAGCCTACCCGGCCGCTACCGGTTCCGTACCGATTTATCAAGCGTGTTCGGTAGCGGCCTTCTTCGGCAGTTTAAGCAACAGCGCCAGCAGGCCCGCAATGAAAATGGAAATGGCCAGGAACCTCAATCCCGGCGTGTATGAACCGCTGTCCTTTTTCATCTGACCGACCACTTGCGGGCCGAAATATCCGCCTAGATTTCCCACTGAATTGATCAAGCCGACTGCCGTTGCCGCCGTTGCCGAAGTCATAAACGCGCTTGGCCAAGTCCAGAAGATTGGCAGATAGGCATGCACGCCGATTCCCACCAGGCAGAGAAAGAAGATCGTCAGCCCCAAGTTGTCGCCAGAAAGAATGAGCAAGCCCATGGCTCCGGCTCCCATCATCAATGGCCAGACCGTATGCCACCTACGCTCGCCCGTTTGATCGGAATGTTTGGCGTTCCACAACATCGCAAACAGGCCGCAGACGTAAGGCAGCATGGCAATAACGGTTTGTTCAATAGTTGAACGCCCTTTCAGTTTTGCCGTAATCGCAGGGATAAAGAATGTCAGTCCGTAGTAGCCGATGACGATGGACAGATAAAGTGCCGAGAGCAGAAGAGTTTCTTTTTTGCTGAACGCCAGCTTGATTTCTTTCCATAAATTGGTCGGCCCGGCAGCCTGCTTTTCGCGGCGTTCACGTTCCAGTTCCTCTGTCAGCCAGGCCTTTTCATCTTCGGGCAGCCACTTTGCCTGATGCGGTTTATCGGTTAAATAGAAGAGCGTTACGACGCCAAAAATAACCGAAGGAATTCCTTCCAGAACATAAACCCATCGCCATCCGGCCAATCCGCCCCATTGAGCTTTGTTCATGATCCATTGCGACAGCGGCAGACCGACGATAGTTGCCGCCGGCAAGCCAATCATAAATTGCGACTTGGCCTTCGCACGGTCGGAATAGCGGAACCAATGCGATAGATAAACGATGATGCCGGGGAAAAACCCAGCTTCCATGACGCCGAGGACGAAGCGCATGAAATAGAATTGTTTGACGTTGCATGTGCAGTTGAGCATGTTGGGCGGCGTGACGCCCATCAATGATGTCAGCCACCCCAGCGCAGTGGTCACGGGCCGGAATATCGCGCACCAGTCCACCGCGCACAGAAAGTTCAAGTACGGCGTTCCGATCAACCCCATCAGCGAGGCCACTATGCCCCACGAAATCATGATGCGCGCAATCCATTTGCGCGCGCTCCATCTTTCAACGATCAGTGTGCCCGGAATCTCCAACAGGAAGTAGCCAATGAAAAAGATGCCAGCGCCGATGCCGATGACAGCATCATCGAAGCCCAGACCGCCCTCGCCCGAGGACTTCTTCATATCCAGCGCCGCCACGCCGACGTTGGTGCGGTCAATGTAGGCAAGAAAGTACAGCAGCAGCAGAAAGGGCATCAATCGCCAGGTAATGCGCTTGCGCGCACGGTCGGCGACAGACAGTTCGGAAGAGTCGGCCACGGGAACCGCCATCGGGGTTTCTCCTTACAGATTGTCTTGTGTGACGAGTGATAAGGCGGCGAACCAGAAAATCAGCGAAATTCGCCGCCAGTTCGTGATGCGCGGCGGATGCTACTATCGCGGTTGAAGGATGACAAGCTAGCTGGCTACTTCACTGGCTGGAAAAGATTGGCCTCGTAACTGACGCCGAAGCTGACGCCGGTTTGCGCGCTATTGCGATTGAAGCCTTTGACGCCCGCCACGTCCCAGATTAGGCCGGATGCGCGGATGCGCGCGCCCAAGCGCGCTGCGCCATCCGATTCGGTGCCCAGCGGCACGGTCTTGCGCGTGTTGTAACGGCCATTGACCTCGCCTACCAACGTCAGCCGGTCGTTGTACTGATAGCTCGCGGCCAGTCCATACAACAGCACGTCATTTTGCGTGAATAGCGTCGCCGGAGCAGTCAGAATCCCTAAACCCAAATTGCCCATGACGCGAAACCGGTTGCTGAGTTGTTTGGCTGCCAGCGCTGTCGCAAAAAAGTTGATCTGATTGACGCCGATGCCGCGCGTCTGATTCGAGTTCGGCAGTTCAGCGCCGAAGCGAAAGCCGATAGATGGCAATCGCTTTGTTTCGGGGCGCAGCTTGATCTTGGTTGCGATATAAAAATCGCCAACGTCATGCGTCGAATTGGTCGCGGTGCTTAATCGCAGCGGAACGGCGCTGGACTGGTACGGGCGATTAATGCTCAGGAAGTTCTGGATCACGCCGCCGGATTCAACCTCGACGTTAGGGGCCAGGCCAAACGTCAGCGAGACCACGCCGAATCGCGTCAGATCACCGTTCAATCCCGACAATGGAAAATTCTTGTCCTGCAAGAAATCAAAGCCAAATTCGAAGCGCACTGATCCAGGTTTGACGATCTCGACATCTTCCGTGACCAGCGGACGTTGTTGCGCTTGTACGAATGATGCCAGCGATAGAATTGAAATGACGCTAAGAAACAATTGCGTCAGACCTAATAGCCCACCCGCTTGCCTGCCAGTTCGATTGATGGTTCGCATAATGCTCACTTGCTTGTTCCGCGTTCGACATCCCGCACAACACGAAAGCCGATGTCGAAGCGGGATTTGTTCGGGAAATAAAAATTGCGCTCAGCAGCGCGGAACACCAGTTGGCCGCGCCCGAAACCACCGCCGCGCATGGCTTTGGTCTCTCCTTCGAAGCCCATCATCTTGATCTTTTTGCCACGCGCAGGGCCTTGCGGATCATTGCGGTTGTGCACTTTGTAATAATCCGGATCGTACCAATCCAAACACCATTCCCACACGCTGCCTGCTGACGAATAACGTTCGCCGACGGTGCGCGTGGCCTTCTCCCACTCGGCTTCGGTGGGCAGACGGTAATGCGTGGCAGTTTCTTTGGAAAGCCATTGGCAGAACACAACCGCATCTTCCCAACTGACAAAGACAACGGGCAGATCATCCTGCCCAGCCGGATAAACATTCGCGATCCAACCGTAGCCCACGCCCTGCGGTGGCGCGTGGCCAGTCGCGTCAACAAACTGCTTGTAAATTCGGTTGGTTACTTCGCCGCGCGATATTTCAAAAGCTGGCACAAAAGCCTGGTGCTCCGGCCGTTGGTCTTTCTCGCCTTTGTTATTGCCTCGCATAAAGACGCCTTCTGGCACAGGCAACATTTCCGGATCGAGAGCAGGTTTCAGATCGATTTTGATCGCAACGGTTTCGCCCGGTCTGATAGTCACGCTGCCTCTCCACTCCTTGAACCTCGCTTTGCTGGCGCGCAGTTGATGCGTTCCAGATGACAGGCCTTCGATCTGATTCGGCTGCGTGGCGGACGGCTTGATCGTCTCCTTGCCATCAATCACGACTTCGGCTCCTGGCTCATTGATTGTCAGCATTAGCTGACCCGGCACAAACTTCTTTTTGACAGGGACTTCAAACCGGGTTGCGGCAACCTCCATCGTGAAGGTGCCATTCCAGTTTTCGTAACCTTCCACCTTGGCAATCAACCAATGCTTGCCAGCGGCAACGCCCATCAAAATCAGATTGCCATCCACGCCCGTGAAGCCGCGAAATCTGCCATCAACTTCAATGATCGTTCCGGGCGGTGCAGTGATGGTGAGTTTTGCCAGAACCGGCACGGGACTGGGCGAACGCGGCGTTGCAGGCACCGGCTTGGAAGATTTTCTACCTGACTTCTCGCTGGTTTTTTTCGCGGGCTTGGGGACTTCACGCCCGGTCGGATCCTGCGCGAATACGCAAAGCGACATCATGGTTGTCACAATCAACAACACCCGCAAATGCCAGAATGAGAAGGTTCCCACGCCAATCATAGCCTTATGCTTTCAATCAAAGCCGATTGACGAGTTCAGTCGGCTTTTTAATTACTTCCAGGTTGGTTGTCAGCCGCTGTCTCACTTCACAGAGCGCACGGTGCGGAAGCCCGTCTTATCGCGCAAACGGTCAGCGGGCAGTACGCCGCGATAGGTTGCAGTTGCGCGGTCGCTGGGCACATCAAACGCGCCGCCGCGAATCACCTTGCCAGGTGCGATTTCCTGATGGCCTTCGGCATAACTTTGCAGGCTGCTGGCCGACCACTCCCAAACATTGCCGCACATATCAACCGCCCCAAAAGGACTGACACCTGCCGGGAAACGTCCGACTTCGATGATATGGCCACCGTTGCCATGTCCGGCATTACTGGCGGCTGCGTTCCAGGTGTTGCCCCAGGCATAAAGTCTTCCATCTGTGCCTCGAGCCGCGAACTCCCATTCGGCTTCGGTCGGCAAACGGTTTCCAGCCCATCTGGCATACGCGGTTGCGTCATCCCAGGAGACATTAACCACTGGCATCTTTGCTTCGGCCGATACGAAGCTGCCATTCTGCCAATGCGTTGGCGCGCGATGATTGGTTTCGGTCACGAAGCGTTGGTATTGTTCATTACGGACTTCAGTGCGATCAATGAAAAACGGCTCTACTTCAACCGTATGAGCTGGCCTTTCATATTCGTCTCCGTTAGAACGGCCCATCTTAAATCGTCCACCAGGAACATAGACCATTCCATCCGGTACGGTAATCGCGGCTGGATTTCCCTGACTGGCAGAAGGAGCTTGCTGTTCGGCCTGAGGCTTGGAAACGACCGGCACCGACTGCACTGAAGCGTCCCCACCCACGCCTTTCTGCCGTGCTTTGGAAATCAACCACATCACGATTACAACCAACAGCGCCGCCAATACGATCAGCGCCACCGATTGCAGAATTGTCCGCCGGTTGCGCGACCAGATGTCATTGAATGCCCCAGGAGTGTGCTCGTAATCTGGAACTCGGCCAAAAGGAGGGAGCGGCGTTACCAGAGTTTCTGAAGGCGCGGGCCGCGAGTCCTGATTAATTACATTCGCGGGACTTGCAATCTGCGGCTCAACGGCTGCTCCCTGCGCGTCAGTCAAAGGCGGATTTCGGAAGTTATGAGAAATGTTGTTCGAGAGATCCCCCGAGGACGCGCCAATTGAATTTTTTGCCGCGACAAGCTCGATGCTGGCGAGTTCGCCAGATGACACTGGAGAGGCCAGGGGCATTTTGCTTTCGACCAGTGGCGTTGGCTCAAAGATTGTGGGAGAAGATGCGCGCTGCACGTCAGACGAGTCGAATCTGGCTGATGACGGATCAAGCTGCGATGACGCAATAGCGGCGGCAGGCATCACCGCTTTATCTGCAACCAATCCGTCCAACCGCTTTCCACATGATTCGCAAAAGCGCGAATAAGGTTTGGCTTCAGCGCCACAGAACTGACAGTTGACTTTGGCAGCTGTGGCGAAACTCTCAACCGTTGGTAGCGCGCTTGGTTTGGCTGTCGTGGCTGTAACCGCTGGCGAAAGAGATGAAGAAGGGGATGAGGTGGAAAGCAGGAGAGCCCGCTTTCTGTCCAACCCGCAGTTCTTGCAGAAATGCCAACCACTGCGCCAAGACGTGCCACAGTGATAGCAGGCGCCAATCACCGTATCCTGCAAAGCGACGCCTGTGCGATTGCCACACTGCTGACAGAAATTCTCTCCGCGAACCGCGCGTGCGCCGCAGCGTGTGCAGCAGTGGGAATCAACCGCATGATCGGATGTTGAACGCGCCAAAGGCTGGCCGCAACGGCGGCAAAAGCTCAAATGGTCTGGGTAGTGCAAATTGCACTTTTGGCAAAACATAAAGTGTCAGCCTCAAACGCTTCATTACATAACATCTGATCATCAGCGGAAAGGGCTTGTGGAGCGGCGTAATCATAGGGCGCTACAATATATCGCGCAAGCTAAGTATTGATCGTTTCCGATAGCCTATGCTTGAATCCAAGCCTTATCTGAAGTGTCGTTCAAGGTAATCAAAGTCGCAACAGAACACACACAGCACTGTAATTTGTTTGCTCAGTAAGGCTGAAAAAAAAGTTGTCGAAAATCAAAAATATCTCTTGCAAGTTTCGGCTGGTTTCGGTAATCTTCGGTTGTTGCAAGTAAGCAACAAAAAGTAACCCTCTGGAGTAAAAATGCCGCTTACACATCGTCAGATGGAGTACTTTGATTTTATAGTCAACTTTGAGCGAGAGCATGGATACCCGCCAAAGATTGATGAGATTCAAAGGCACTTCGGTTTGAATTCGCCATCCAGCGTTCATCAAAAATTGACCGAACTGGAAAGCGAAGGAGTCATCCGCCGGCAGAAGAATACGCATAGAGGAATTGAAATCATCGGTTGGCCTTCAGAGAGCGAAATGCCAGCTCCGGTTTTAGCAAACCAGGGAAACGGCGAATTGCAAATTCCTATCCTAGGAGTGATTGCCGCAGGCTCTCCTTTTGTACCCTCCGAAGACCCAATTGGATTTCTATCCGTGCCTTCTGAACTGGCATTTTCAAACCATTTCGCGCTAAGAGTGAGTGGGGAATCAATGAAAGACGACCAGATTGCAGATGGAGATTTCATTGTGGTCAAAGAGGCAAAAGGAAATCATCCGCGAAATGGGAAGACGGTAGTCGCGCTGATAGATAACAGCAAGACAACGGTCAAGAGGTTTTACGACGAACAAACTCATATCCGCTTGCAACCGGCAAACGACACCATGGCGCCGATCATCATCAAGCCGTCGCAACGAGTCAAAATTCAAGGCATCGTGGTCGGCCTGATCCGTAAATTCAGATGAGATGAATCGTTCTTTAGGTTGACTATACCGATCGCGATTGAGCGAAGGTAAGCCGGAAATATCGAAGCAAATAATTGCTTCGGTTTTAAACGCATTATTCCACGCTCGCAACGTTAGTTGCCAAACTGAAAAGATGCACTCTGTATTGATGGCTGCCATCTGAGGCGGCTGTTTGAAAGTTTGAGCAATTGCATCCTTCCGCGAGTTTTATTGGCTGTCAAAAAATATCTCCGCGCTTTGCTCCAAAGCAAGGTTGTGGATTCGTGTTTGAAAAATTTCTTGGAGTTGCAATCGCAATAAGCTCCTAATAGCCCGCCTGCACCACTTGAACCGACCTCGGCCAGAGGGCGTTCACCCATTCGACTGCCCGCGTCGAATGGGTGATCCAGCGCCCGAGTGTGTGTAGAGGGACTACATCGGAAGAGCATTGAGAGCAATCATAAGGTTGCGTAATTAGAAGTCCCGGCTGTTGGAAAGTCGGCTTAGGAGAAGTGTCGCTGTTTGCCGTCATCCGGCAAACA
>JBDSAM010000099.1:0-13408 GCA_039922135.1 Blastocatellia bacterium | reverse complement strand
AGCCGCTTCGCCGGTCATAGCCGTCGTCACGGTCGTGGCGATGTCGTTGGCTGTCGCGCCGAAGCGGGCGGCGCGCTGCGGATCAACCTTGAAGGTGATGGCCGGGCCGCTGACGGTCACGCCGTTGAAGGTGTCTACCACGCCGTGAACCTTTTCGATGGCTTCGGCCACTTCGGTGGCTTTGGCATGCAGCGCCGTGGCGTCTTCGCTGAACATGCGGATTTCAACCGGCTCCGGCGAACTGGACAAATCGCCGATCAGATCGCCCAGAATGCCTACGAATTCAACGCGCAGAGCGGGCAATTCTGATTCAATCTCTTTGCGCAGATCGCTTGTCACCTCTTCGGTCGAACGTTTGCGCTTGGGCCTGAGCTTGACCAGAAAATCGCCGGTGTTCGATTCGGTGATCAAAAAGCCAAGCTCCAGTCCCGTGCGCCGCGAATAGCTTTCGACTTCGGGCATCTCTTTCAGCTTTTCTTCAACGTGCTGCAACAGCTTGTCTGTTTCGGCCAGCGATGCACCGGGCGGCGCGAAGTAATCAAGCACGAACGCGCCTTCGTCAAACGTGGGCAGGAACTCCGACCCCAGGCTGCGATAAATCAGGTAAGACAAGCCGAGCACACCGACCATCACAAACACGACCAGCGCCCGATGGTTCAGCGCGTGATCCAGCAGCCATTCGTAACGCCGAATGATGCCGCGCAGAAACGGCCCCCCTTCTTCTTCCTCTTCGCGCTCAGCGGCCAGCAGTTCGCGTTCGCGCTCAGTTGCAACTTCCGGCAGCGGCTTCTGATGTCGGCGGCGTTTGAATCGAACAAAACGTTTAGCCAGCACGGGCGTGAACGTCAACGCCAGCGCCAGCGACGTGAGCAACGCCACCGCTAGCGTTAGCGCCAGCGAGCGGAAGAAAACGCCTGTCACGCCGGTCAGCAACGTTAGCGGTAGGAAGACGACCACCGGAGTGATTGTCGAACCGATAATCGGCACGGTGATTTCACGGACGGCCGCTTCAATCGCCGCTTGCCGCGTTTGCCCGCGCGACAGGTGCGTGTAGATGTTTTCGACGACGACAATCGCATCGTCAATTACCAAGCCAATCGCCGCCGCCACGCCGCCCAGCGTCATCAAGTCGAAAGACAATCCGACCAGCCACATGGCCAAAAATGTCGTCAGGATCGTGACCGGGATCACCAGCACCGCGACAAACGTCGTTCCCCAGTTGCGCAGGAAGGCGAAGAGAATCGCTACCGATAGCAACAGGCCGATCAGGATGGCATCGCGTACGGACTTCATTGCCTCGCGCACCAGCAGGGATTGATCGTAGAAAGGCGCGATCTTCACGTCTTTTGGCAATTGCGCGCGCATCGCATCAAGCTCAGCCTTCACTTCATCCACGACCGTGATGCTGTTGGCATATGGTTGGCGCGCCACATTCAGCAAGACCGACGGATGCCCATCAGCGGTGACGATGATGTACTGCGGTTCCGTGCCGCCGCCGACCGTGGCGACATCGGCGATGCTGATGGGCGCGCCGTTGATTGTCGCTACAACGATGCCGTTCAACTCTTCCGGCGTTTTGGCTTGGCCGCTGACCAGCGTCAATTCCAGTTTATGGTTTTCTTCGATCAAGCCGGGCGAAGCAATGATGTTGGCGTTACGCACGGCGTCGGTCACTTGCTGAAGCGACACACCCCGCGCGTTCAGCCGTTCTGGATCAACCGTAACGTGAAACTCGCGCACGTTGCCGCCCGCGACGTTCACTTCCGCCACACCCGCCAGACGCGCCAGACGCGGCTTGATCGTATAAACCGCCAAGTCGCGCAAACTGGCCGGATCGCGCGCGTCCGAAGTCAGGCTGTAACCCACGACGGGAAAGATGGCGAAGGTCAAACGATCAATGCGACGGATGGAAGCCGTGGATGGGAGAGAAGCCGAAAGCTGCGACAAGCGCGCCTGGGCAATCTGCAAGGTCTGCAGGATGTCAACGCGCCAATCGAAGAAGAGGCTGATTTCGGTTGCGCCGCGCTGCGTCTTCGAGCGGATGCGAACAATGCCGGGCAGGCCGTTCATCGCCTCTTCAATCGGGCGCGTGACCGCGACCAGCATCTGCTGCGCGGGAACCACGCCGTTATCCACGATGATGACGATGCGCGGAAAGTCCGTTTGCGGAAAGAGCGCGCTCGGCAATTGCCACGCGGCGTACAAGCCGGCAGCGCAGAGCAGCGCAATCAAAACAAGGATGGCGCGTGATTGATTGGAGACGAAGCGCGCGAGGTTCAATGTGCTTCTCCTGACTGGCGGCCTTCATGAAATAGGCGGGCTGGCTTGCACATCATTCTTTTGCCTTTGGCTTTTTGTCTAGTTTGTCGGCGCCCTTCTCATCTTCGTCTTTCGCTTTCGACTTCTCTTGCTTGTCGTCTTTCTCGTCTTTGTCTTTCATCTCTTCTTTGCGCTCTTCGCCGACCTGCACCTTCGTGCCGTCAGGCAGCGCGTAGTTGCCTTCAGTAACGACGGTTTCGCCTTCGTTCAAGCCCTTGATGATTTCGATCTTCTCAGGCGTTCGGATGCCGATGGTAACTTTGCGTTCGCGCGCGACGGATTTAGCATCCACGACCATCACAGTGCCTTCGTCGCCGTTGCTGGTTTCGAGCGTGACGGCTGCGGTCGGAACGACGAGCGCGTCTTTAGCCGTTCTGGTTCCAACCAAGACTTGCGCGGCGCTATTCGCGCGCAGCCGCCCGTCGCGGTTCGGCAGGTTGATCCAGACTTCAACCGTGCGATTGGCGGGATCGCTGGCGCGACTGACCAGAGAGACTTTCCCCTTCAATTCCTGGCCAGGCAGGTCCGCCGGCTGCACGGTGGCGCTGCTGCCGGTATTGAGCTGCGCGGCAACAGTGTCGGCAAAGGGAGCTTTGACGATGACTTCGCTAATGTCGGCAAGGTTGACCAGCTTGCCGCCGGGCGTGGCGAATTCGCCTTCGTAAGCGAATTGATCCGTGATGACGCCGCCAAACGGCGCGCGAATCGTGGCATAGCTCAACTGCGCGTCGAGCGTCGCCAATCGCTGCTGCGCCTGCTCAATGCGCGATTGCGCCAAGGCCAGATCGTTGCGGTTAATCGTCGAAGCGCGCAAAGCGGCGTTGCTTTCGGCCAGCCGCAGCTCGTCTTCCGCCAGCGTCAATGCCAGCCGCGCAGCTTCGACATCTTTTTCAGCCAGCCCGCCTTGCGTGCGCAGGTCCTGGCGGCGCTGATATTGCGCGCGGGCTACAGCGACGTTGGCGCGGGCATCCGTCAGCGTTTTCTCCTCCTGCGCTCTGGCTTGGGGAATCGTGCCAGTGCTCAAGGCTCTGGCGTTCAGACGAGCTTCTTCAAATGCCTTGACGGCTTCGGCGCGCTGCGCTTGCAGGTCGCGCGATTCCAACGTGGCAATCACGTCGCCCGCGCGAACCACTCGGTTTTTCAGCAGAGGCATGCTTTTGATCTGCGAACTGATCTTGGCGCTGATCGTTGCCTGTTCGCGCGGGAAGATGGTTCCGAGCGCTTTGGTTTCGGCTGTGATTGTTTCACGTTCGACTTTGGCCACCTGCACGCTGACAGTAGCGGCTTCAGGCTCTTCTTCCTTTTCTGGCTTCGGACGCAGCTTGTAAATGCCGAAGGCCAGTAGCGCCAGCACCAGCGCAGCGACCAGCCAACTGCGCACGCCGCCCCATTTCCTGGCTTGCCTGACCTCTCGATTGAAGAGCGATGGAGGATGTTGTTCGTTCATTGTCCCGTCGCCTGTCTGAGGCGCGCCAGCGCCACTTGGTAATCAAAGACCGCCTGGTAAAGCGCCGCACGCTGGCCGGTCAAGGTGTTTTGCGCATCGGTCACTTCGATGATTTGCGCTTCGCCCGCGCGGTAACGAGCGATGGAGATTTCCAGATTGCGCTCGGCGTCGGCAATGCCGGCGCGCGACAGCCGAATGCGCTCGGCAGCCGACAGCGCCTGCAACCGACCTGCGGTGAATTGCTGATTGAAATTCCTTTGAGCCAGCCGCCTGGCCGAATCCAGCGATTGGAGGCGGTATTCGGCCTGCCGCTGGCGGCTGCGGCTGACGCCCCAGTCAAAAATCGGAATCGTGATGCCGACCGTTGCCTGTACGCCCGAATGTTCGCGCAGAGGCTGAGGGCGCAGTGAATCCGTAGCAAAGCCGCCAACGATGTTATAGCTGACCTGCGGGCGTCGCTCAGCGCGCGCTTGATCGGCCTCGGCGGCCAGCGCCTGGCGCTGCGCGTCGAACTGCGCCAGTTCAGGCCGCGCGGCGATCATCTGCGCGGTGAAGCCGTCAATCTCCGTCAAGTTCGGCTGTTCGGTGGAAAGGTCGGGAACAATCAACGCCTGAGCCGGGTCGTAGCCGATCAACACGCGCAAAGATTCAATGGCCAGATTTTCAACCGCGCGCGCCTGTTCCAGTTCATCGCGTCGCGCCGTCGTTGAAAGCCGCGCGCGGATCGAATCTACCTGCGCGACTTCGCCGCCTTTTTCCAGCAAGTCGGTGGTGCGTTCAAAGTCAGCCGCCGTTTTCAGGTTTTCTTCAGCCGCGCCGCGTCGCGCAACCGCCACCGCCAGCCCGTAATAACTTTCAACTGTTGCCAACATTAGATTGCGCCGCTCGATTTGCGTTCCGGCGCGCGCCGCAGCCAGCAGAGCGCGATTGCGCCGTAAGCTCGCGCGTAACCGTCCGCCCAGATCAACTTCGCCAACAGCTCCCGCCAACCCTTGATATTCGGTGATCGCGTTCGCGCCAATGAAGCTGAAGGAGCGCGGCGTGCCCACTGGAACCGGAGCTGACGAAGGCGAGTTGTAGATGAACTGCGGCTGCGCTTCGAACCTTGGCAGAAAGGCCGCGAGCGCCTGCCGCACGTCTTCTTCGGCGCTGCGCTCAGTGAACTTCGCCTGTTCGTAGGCCGACGCCGTAGCCTGTGCCAGCCGCAGGGCTTCATCTAAAGTCAGAAGGGGCGTCAGTGGTTTGGTTTGAGAATCAGTCTGTGTTGTCGGCGGTGTGGGCGCGGGCAGCGGTGGAGTTTGAGACCATACGAGGTTGGCCAAAAACGCAAAAAGGAAACTCCCAAAAACGGCCTTCCATTTCCGGGAGAGTCTTGCCGGGGTTGATTGAAGAGCGGGGTCGAACGTGTCGTTCATCAGATCGGTAGCACTCATATGGGCCTGTAGGCGCAGGTGACGTTTACTTCATCAATTTTCCGTCCATGCCGACTTTGATCTCTTTCGATTTGATGCCGGATTTGACGTGCGCTTCGTAGTAGACAATCGCGCCGTCTTTCGTGATGGATTCGACGAATTGGATTTTACGCTTGCCCGCCTGCTTTTCAATTTCGGCTTTGATGATGGCAGGCACCGACGCGAGCGGGACTTCTTCTTCAATGGAGACCACTTTTCCGTCAGTATCCATCAGCACATCTTTGCGGTGATCGTTGACCATAAGTTCGGCTTCGTAAAAGGTCTTGCCGCCTTCGACCTCTTTGGCCAGCCCGCGCAGCGTCGCACCTTCGCTCTGCTGCTTAACCGTGGCCTGTACCGCGGGTGGCATGCCTTTCATCTTCACCTTCTTCTCGCTGTCCTGCGCGGAAGCTGCTAAGGTCAGTGACACGCTAAGCGCAAACAAAGTTATGAAGAACAGCGCTCTATTTTGAATTTTCATTTGTTTCTCCATTTAATGGTGAATCATTTGTTGTTACTGCCCAGCGGCGCGGCTCTTAGTCAAAACGCCGCTGTCAATGGTGTGCCCGGCAGCATCTATTGCCCAGAAAGAAATTTTGTCAGGCGTGGCTTCAAGGTACATAAAGCTATTGACCGTGTCGTTGCCAGTGCCGAAGAAGGGGGTGCGCCGATCCAGATCGCCTTTTCGCAATTGGCCGCCAGCGCCCGCAACAAAGTACTGCACGCCGCGTTGCGGCTTGGTTCGTTCGTAAACATGGTCGTGACCGGACAAGACCGCCGTCACACCGTATTTCACAAAGACCGGCTCCAACTGCGCGCGCAGCTTTGTGTCCGAACCGTGTGTGATACCCGATGAATAGAGCGGATGATGGAAATACGCGATTTTCCATTGCGCTTTTGAAGCTGCCAATCCGTCTTCCAGCCAGCGCAATTGCTGTCGCGTTAGGTCGGTCGAATCAAGCGCGAAGAATTCAATCAGCCCATCGCCCTTCACGAAGGAGTAATAAGCTTTTCCATTCATGTTGAAATTCGGGTAGTTGATCTCGGCCTCGCGCCCCCGCCGCACATCGTGGTTGCCAAGCACGGCGTAAAAGCGCACGCCGCGCTTGAGCAGTTCGGCGTTGGGACGCTCGAACTTATCTTTGAATAAAGCCGGGTTGCCGTCCGGGTAGATGTTATCGCCGAGCATCAAGACCATATCAAAGGGATGTTTATCTTGGTAAACGGCCATGCTGGCAGCCAGCGAGAGCTGGCCGTTTTCTCCAGTCCCCATATCACCGAATGCAGCAAACCGCACCAGTTGTGCGCCTTCAGTTGGTTTGGCACCCTCTTTCGTCTGTTGTGTGGCGAGATTGGCCGCCTGATGGAATGAAGCCGTTGCAATCACGAAGAGCGCGATTGCGATAACGAGGAATGTAATGCGTCTTCTAAAAGTCATTTTGAGTTTTATTTTGTGAGTCGGCCCACGCGATTTTCTACGCAGGCTAACCTCAGCCTACAGAACTTCAGATGAACAGAAGATAAATGAACTAGAGCGCGCGAGCGCCTGCTCACCCAGCGTTATTTGCAGGCAACGAAATACGGAAGGTGCTGCCCGTGGGGCCGGAGTCTTGCAGCGTTAGCGAACCGCCGTGTGCTTCAGCGATCCAACTGGCAATCGAAAGTCCCAGTCCCGCGCCTCCTCCATGCCCACTGGCATTTCCATTGGCTTCGCGCGATCGCGCTTTGTCTGCGCGATAGAAACGCTCGAAGATATGCGGCTGCGCTTCGGCTGGAATCCCGGTGCCCGTGTCGGCAACGGTGACCCAATAATTCGGGCCGGCCTGCTCCAGCCGCAACAGTACACGCCCGCCGGCCGCCGTGTGTTTAATGGCATTATCCAGCAGATTAAGCAACATCTGTTTCAGCAGCGCTTCATCGCCCCGATACATTGTTTCTGGTGCGGGTGCCCACTCCACGCTGATCTGCTTGCGCGATGCCAACACGCCCGCCGCGCGGGCAGTTTCGGCGATCAATTCATCCAGATAGAAATCACACGGCCTCAATTCGCGTCCGCCAGCGTCGGCCCGCGCCAGCGTGAACATCTCTTCGACGATGCGCGACAGGCGCTTGACCTGTTCGTCAATGATCGTCAGCGCTTCGCGATATTCGCCCTCTTCGCGGCGAGGCTGTTCCAGCGTTATCGCTGCCGCCGTCCACAGTACCGACAATGGCGTGCGCAGTTCGTGCGAAGCATCGGCCATAAACTGCCGCTGTTGCGTGAAGGATGATTCCAGGCGCGCCAGCATCTCATTGAATGTGGCGGTCAGCCGCCCAAGTTCATCGCGTGGATTGGCCACAGGCAAACGTTCATCCAGATGCTCGGCACTGATGCGCCGCGCGCTTTCAGCCATATTGACGACTGGCGCCAGTGTTTTCCGCGCCAAAAACCATCCACCTAATCCAGCCAGCAAGAGCACCGCAGGAATCGCCAGCAAAAAAATGTTACGCAACAGCGCCAACTCCGCGGCCAAGGCATTATTCGGCTCGGCAACAACAATAATCTGACACTGCGAATTGGATGAGAGACAGACGCGTTGCGTCGCTACGCGCAACCAACCGGCTCTGCCTGCCTCGCCATAAGGCTTCGCTGAGCCGCTGGAAATACTGTCAAAACGCACCTCGTTTTTCGCTGGCAACGAGAGAGGTGGCAAGCTGACTTGCAGATTGCCCGGCAGAGGCTTTTCCGCCAGCAGGTGGCCGCTAGCGTCAAAGATCATCATGGCCTGGTGCGGCAGATAAAGCTCAGTGACCACGCTTTGTGCTGATTGAAGTGAGGATTCGCCTTCAGCATGTTCGAGCGTGAGCGATTTCGCCGCGCCTTCAAGCGATGCCTGTAGCCCCTCATCCAGGCGCGCGGCAAGCTGGCGCGCGTGCAGCAAATAAACGCCGGCGCTGAAAGCGATCAGCATCAATGCCAGCACGCCTGTATGCCAGAGCGTCAATCTTATTCGCACCGAATCTAGCATCTCTTGCAACCTTCCGGTTCAAGGCAGCCCGGCAGCAGCCGCGACTAAGCGGAAAACAAGCCAGTTCATCAATGGTTAATTGGCAGGTTGGTAGGTAGGGACCGCCAACAGCAGATCGCTATTGTTTTTGGAAAGAAGCGGATGAAGTCCGCGCCTTTTGCGGGCCAGCTTGCAGATCGCGATAGAAGTTGTACACGTAATCCTTAAAACATTCGTGCCCACGGCTGGTGTAAAAGTCGTACTGCTTCATCTCCTGGTAAGCCTGCTTAATGTCCCAACCGTCAACGGTCATACGGTAAACCGCGCCCATCGCGCCTGTGCGATGTCGCCCACCCGCACAATGCATGTAGACCGGCCAGTTCGCAGAGTTGTTGACGACCTCCAGGAAGCGTGATGCGGCATCAGCCTGTGGGTATTGCTTGTCTTTGAGAGGCAGGTTGATGTAGCGCAACCCCGCGCGTTCGGCTTCTGCCCGTGCGCCGTCCTTCGCATCCTCGCGCAAGTCAAGAATCGTTTTCACCCCAAGTGCGGCAAGCTGTCCATAATTCCGGCTATCGGGTTGCGAGCCACGATAAAGATGGTCATTAACCTTCCCGAAATTGTCTACATCAATGGTGGCGCCATCAGACAGCGGCTGTTTATTATCCGGAACGGCACTGGCCGCCAAAGCGAGCGAACACGCCAGCGCTATGGTCAAAGCCGATTTATATGCAAACTGGATAAACAAGTACTGTTTCATTCATACCTCCACGAAATAACTTTTTACTTGCGGCCTGGAAAAAGCCTGAACGAATCTTTGGGTGATTCTTAATATACCGGAAGATGGATAAATAAGAGATAAACAGAAGCCGATCAGAGCAAAGGTCAAACTTTAACTTTCCAACGTTTTCCCTGCCGCAAGATCTTACAGGACTTGGCTCAGTTCACAACTGCGTCCCTTGCCGTCAGCAGATAACCTTCGCCGCGCAGCGTGCGTATCAACTTTGGATCCTGGCCATCGTCAATCTTGCGTCGAAGGCGCTGAATGTAGACCTCGATCAAGTTGGAAAACGGATCGAAATTTTCGTCCCAGACGTGCTCAGCGATCTCTGCGCGGGTGATGACTTCGTCCGCTCGACGCGCCAGATATTCCAACAATGCGTACTCTTTGGCCGTTAGAGAAACGCCAGCGCCAGCGCGTTTGACCTGATGCGCGCGAGTGTCAATTACCAAATCAGCAATTTCAATAACACTGGGTTTGAGCGCGTGCCCGCGCCGCAGCAAAGCGCGCACGCGTGCCAGCAGTTCATGAAAGTCGAACGGCTTGATCAGATAATCATCCGCGCCGGCATCCAACCCCGCGATGCGGTCCTGCACGGCGTCACGCGCGGTTAGCATCAACACCGGCACACTTACCCCGGCGGCACGCAGTTCGCGGCAGGCTTCCAAACCGCCTTTGCGCGGCAGCATCACGTCCAGAATCAGCAGATCGTATTCATTGATTTGCGCCTGATAGAGGGCCACTTCCCCATCGGCTGCCACATCCACTGCATAGCTCTGTTCGCGCAAGCCCTTGGCCAGCAGGCGCGCGACATCCGGTTCATCTTCAACCAATAAAATTCTCATTTTCATTGCCCTGGATCACGCCAAGCAATAAGCCCCTCGCTGTAAGGCATTGGGCACTTGTGGTGGACGGTTTGGGGGGAATTAGGACGTGGCCATGCTCAGGCCCATGCGACTGACCAGTTGAGTGTAGCGGGGGTCTTTGCGAAGTGGATCGAACCGAGGCTCGACTTGCAGATAGATCAAATATTCATTGTGCTCTTCCAAAGCCTTCTCCAGCAGCGAGAAGGCTTTCTCCTCTTCGCCCAGTCCGACATAAGCGATGGCTAAATCATAGGCCGGGGCTTTACGTTTTGCGGTGTTGGCTGTTATGCCATCAAGCAATCGGCGAGCTTCTACCAGGTTGCCGCTGACGGCGTAGGCGTGCGCTAGCGCGGTCAAAATAATTGGCGAATCTCCCGACAGCATGCGCGCTTTGCTTAATGCTTCGATGGCCTCTTTGTATTTACCCAATTGCTCGTAGGCCAGTCCGGCATAACGGTGCGCGGCGAAGAAGTCCGCATCAATCGCCAAAATCTTCCGGCTTTGTTCGACAGACTGCTCATACCGCCGTGCGTAAAAGAGCATCAACGCCATATGCGAATTGCCGATCAGCGAGAGCGGCGCTAATTCCTGACAACGCCGCACCTCTTCAATTCCTTCGCCTGTGCGGCTCATCGAAATCAGATAGCTGGAATACCACTGACGGGCGGGCGCGTAGTTCGGATCAAGTTCAATCGCCCGCCGGAACTCCCTTTCCGCGCCCGCATAATCCCAGTCGTAACGATGTTTGACGAAGGCCAGCGAATTGTGTCCTTCGGCCAGCGAATCATCCAACTGCACCGCGCGCTGGGCAGCTTCTCTGGCCTTTACGGACGCTTCAGCAGACGAAATCGCGCCATAGGTACCCAGCATGTTGTAAGAGTCTGCCAAGCCCGCATATGCGGGGGCATAGGTTGGCACGCGCCGGATTGCCTGCTCGAAGGAGTCCAGGCCCTGCCGCAAATCCGCTGCCGTCCGCTGATTCCAGTAATACCGCCCACGCAGATAGAACTGATAAGCTTCGCGCTCTGCCTGCTCTGCGGCGTTCAGGTCCAACTGCAATCGCGTGGAGACTTCGCGCGTGATCTCTTCCTGCAGCGCCAGCAACTCGCTCGGCTTGCGGTCATAGCTCTGTCCCCAGATGTAACTGTTATCCTTGGTATCCACCAGCTCAACATTGATCAATAGCCGATCTCCTTGCTTTGTCACGCGCCCGGTCAGCACGACAGGCACTTGCAACTCTCTGCCGACATCTCGAGGATCAGGCAACGCGGAAGAGCCGCTGACCTTGTAACGTAACACTGAGATCAACGAACGAACTTTCAGCTTGGGAACGCGCGATAGGTTTTGAATCACTGCTTGTGTCACGCCATCCACCATTGCATCGGTCGCGGCATCTGCGTTGATCCGCGCCAGCGGCAGGACAGCGATTGAGTTGACGAAATGCTGCTTCGGCCTTGTCCAAAAATATCCGACGCTGGTGATTGCCGCGCCCAGAACCAGAAGCATCAGTACACTTGAGACTTTACGTCGCTTGATCCCATTGACCAGGGATTGCGCCCTGTCTGTTGGGTGCGACGTTTCGATGACCTCGGTATCGTAACTGGGCTGGCTGGTAAAGCTGCTCCTGCTGAACCTGCTGCTGCTCGATTCGCCAAGTTGTTCGGTCTGGGCGCTACGCGTCTGCTCGGCTTTGAATTCGATCTGTTGCTTTAATCGCTTCAAATCATTCAGCAGTTCCCGAACGGTTTGATAACGCGCCTCGCGGTCTTTGGCCAGCGTCTTCGAAAGAATCCACTGTAATTCAGGCGGAGCCTGCGGCAGGTATTTCGAAATTGGTGGGGGCTCTTTCTCCAAGATTGCTGCCATCACATCGCTCATCGAACCGCCTGCGAATGGCCTGTGCCCTGTGACCATCTCCTGAATGACGACGCCCAGACTGAAAATGTCGCTGCGCGAATCCACGCGGTGGCCGCGCGCCTGTTCAGGCGACATATAACTGACCGTGCCCATTATCACGCCCGGCGATGTGTCGTGCAGCGGTTTCGTCGAAGCTTCGGGATCAACGATTTCCTCCGCGTCAAAACTTTCGGTCAGCTTGGCCAAGCCGAAATCCAGCACTTTGATGTACCCATCCGGGCGCAGCATGATGTTTTCGGGCTTGATGTCGCGGTGAACAATCCCAGCGGCGTGGGCGGCAGTCAGCGCGTTGGCGACCTGAATGGAGATATCCAGCGCATCAACCAACTTTATCCTGCCCAGTGCCAACCGCTGATTTATCGTCTGACCTTCGACAAATTCCGCTGCGATAAAGTGCGCCGCGCCTCCCTCTGTCAGGGCTTGGCCGATCTCGTGAATGGTGATGATGTTCGGATGATTGAGCGCCGAAGCAGCGCGCGCTTCCTGTTCAAAACGATGCACGCGCTCAGCGTCAGAAGTGAACTGCCCAGGCAACAACTTCAAGGCCACGCGGCGGCCCAGCCGGGTATCCTGCGCCAGATAAATCTCGCCCATTCCTCCGCTGCCAATCTGTGAAAGGATGATGTACTGATTGAACCGAACACCAGAAGCGATGGCCATCGTCACGTCAATCTCCCGTGCTGTGATTGCGCGGGCAGTCTACCATCGCCGTATCTAAATCTCCACGAATGCCCCGGCCTTCGCCAAGGGTGATGGGAGTTCTTACTCCCATCACCCTTGGCCGCGCCATTTCGTAAAGATAGCCAGGCGGACATTACGGCTGAAAATCGGAGGGAAGGATAAAGAAAAGATAGTGTGAACGGCGGCGGGTCTGTTTGTTCAGCAAGGTCTTTTTTGTATTGGCTTCGCGGAACCGCAATCGCACGGTGAAGACCTTTGGCGCGATCCGCAGCGACTCAGCAAAATATTGATCCCGCAACGGCAATTCCAACTCCGCCCGAACCTGATTCACCAGCCGTTCGCAATCGCCAATCTCTTCCGGACTGTTGGGGTCGCGATAGCCTAAACCATGCAACAGTTCGTGCAGCATCGTAAATCCGGCGTTGAAGGATTCGCGCACTTCAGGTGAAGCCTGCATATTGCGGAAGTCATCGAAATCCAGCCGGACGCGCCAGATCAGGAATTGGCACCGCGCCTGCAGGTCTTCGTAATGCGTGCCTTCGTCCATCTGACCAAAGGTGACGGTCGGCGAACCGCAATAATCTTCAATGATGAAGGCCTCTCCTGATCCGAGCGCGCAAAGCAAAATCTGCCGCGCTATCGTCGCGCCGTCTTCTGCCGATGCAACATCGCCAAGTTGAAGCCTTCCATCACAATCAAACTTCAATTCCAATAATCCGGTGATGCGACGCAAGTCCTTCGCGAGTTGCTCTCCGTGCTCCCACGACAATACACGCCCCTTCTCCTTGGAAAGCCAGATGCCCGGCAGTGTTTGTGTGTTGGTTGCGGCTGTGGCCGTGATCAGCAGGACGATTGAACCAAGCATCGTGCCAGCAATTCTGCCGGTAATACTGCATGCCCAAGCAGGCACACTTCGACCTTCTGTAAATACTATTTTTTTCATCCCAGGTTTCTCCTGC
>JBDSAM010000098.1:0-7951 GCA_039922135.1 Blastocatellia bacterium | reverse complement strand
CAGGTGAAGAACGACCTTGACCAGAAGAGTAAGGGCAGTTTGAATAACAGTCTGGAATAGCAACCAGATGGGGCCGACGGGGAGACTGGGAGAAGTTGTGGATACTTACTCCCCCAATCCCTCTGCCCCCTCGTCGCACAGTCTTCCCGTACTGAATCCTATATGCCACGTTTGATTGTTCGCTCCACGCCGTCACACGGCGATTCGGTAGTTGAATTAAGCAGATTGCGCACGACGATTGGCCGTTCGGCGCGCAACGATCTTTGTGTCGAAGACCCATTCGCCTCACGGTTGCACGCCGAAATCCGGCGGCGCGGCGATGCGTTCTGTCTCAGCGATCTGGGCAGTGCCAACGGCACGCTGATCAACGGCCTGCGGTTGACGACGCAGGTACAGCTCAATGACCGCGACATAATTCGAATCGGTGAAACCGAGATCGAATATTCTGAGCGCGCCGACACCGCTCCGGCGCGAGGCCGCACCAGTATCCTCTTTTCAAACGATAGCAGTTTCGCGCCACTGCCCGAAGCAACAATCACTGCCGGTTCGCGAAATTCAGCGGCTAATTTACTCTCTTCGGTTGAAGCCGCGCACAGAACTTTTATCACTCCAATTCCCGACCCAGCCGCCAGCCATTCAGTGACCCAGGCGCCAACCCAGTTGGCTGTGCCGCAAGATGACGCGCTAAGCATCATCAGCCGTGTCAGCCTCACGCTCCTTTCGCCGCTCTCGCTTGAAGAGACTTTAAAGCAGGTGCTTGATTGTGTATTCGACGTTCTCTCGGCAGATCGGGGTTACGTCATGCTTCTGGAACGGCCCGAAGGCAAACCGAAGAACGGGCAAGAGGTGGAATTAGAATTGGTCTGCAAGGCTATGAAGGCAGGGAGCAAATCGCCCACTCTGGATCAGGGCATACGGCTCAGCCAGTCCATCACCGAGCAGGTGTTGAAACACGGCACGTCGGTGCTGACTTCCGATGCACAACAAGATCCGCGATTTCAAGAACGCCAATCAATTGTGCTGGGCGGCGTGCGTTCGGTGATGGCCGTCCCGCTGGCCATCGAAGGCCAGGTTTCAGGCATGGTCTACGTTGACAACCCGTATTACAGCAATCGGTTTACCGAACGCGATTTACAACTTTTGAAATTGATCGCGGATGTCGCTTCAATCCGGATCGAGAATGTCCGCCTGCTGGAAGTGCAGCAAGAGCAGAAACGTCTGGCCAATGAGTTGGCCGTCGCCAGCGAGATTCAAATACGGCTGCATCCGGCTTCGCCGCCCGCGCTTGAAGGCTACGATATGATCGGCGTCAGCTTTCCATGCTACGAAGTTGGCGGCGATTACTTCGACTTCATCGAAAAGCGCGATGGGCGCTATGTCGTCGCGCTCGGCGACGTGTCAGGCAAAGGCGTTGCCGCATCGCTGCTGATGTCTTCGATTCACGCGGCGGTGCGCGCCCACACCACGACGCGATTATCTGCCAGCGAAGTTATCGGCGAAATCAATCAGTACATCTATGACAACACGCCCGCCAATCGCTACGTAACTCTTTTTTACAGCGAACTTGATCCCCGCTCGCATCAGCTTACTTATATCAACGCTGGCCATAACCCGCCGATGCTGGTGCGTGCCAGTGGCGAAGTAACGACGCTGGACATTGGCGGTTTTCCGGTCGGCATCACGCAGTTTTGCGATTACCGCGAAGGCTGGGTAGAGCTGGAGCCAGGCGATGTGCTTGTCATCTACTCCGACGGCGTTACCGAGAGCCAGAATGAGGAAGGCGAAGAGTTTGACGAATCGCGTCTGGTCGAAATTGTGCAGCGGAACCGCGGGCGCACGGCTGCCGGCTTGCGCGACCGGATTGACGAGGCACTGGCCAAATTCGTCGGTAAAGCCAAGACCGTTGATGACCTGACGATGGTCATCGTTAAACGTAAGAGTGTTGAAGACTGACTCTTTCTTCGGCCCTTCCCCCGTAATTACGTCGCCACTTGCGTCGCCGCAGTTATGTCTCCCTTACAGCATGAATGCGCTACAGCAATTCATTTTTGTCCCAGTGTTATCGCTGCTGCCGTGCGTGCTGTGGCTGTGGTATTTTTCCAGCCGCACCCGTTACAAGCGCCCGGCAGTTCGCGTCCTGGGCCTGACCTTCCTGCTCGGCGCGCTGGCAACGGTTCCCGCGCTGGCCCTCAACTTAATCGGCCAACAGTTTGTCCTCATGCTCTTCGGCAGCACGCCCTGGTCGCATTTGCTGGTGCTGCTCTTCATTGTTGGCCCAGTCGAAGAGGGGATGAAATTGCTGGTCGTCTATTTTTATGCCTACCGCCAGCAGGAATTCGATGAGGCGCTGGACGGCGTCATCTTCAGCGCGACGGCGGCGTTAGGATTTGCGGCAATTGAAAACGTCGTCTATCTGGCACAGAACGATGCGATGTTGGTGCTGCTGCGCGGGCCGCTATCGAACCCCGGCCACGCGCTGTTTTCAGCGATTTGGGGGATGAGCCTGAGTCGCGCCAAGACCAAACCCAATCTGTTCAGTCAACGCTTCCCAATCATTCTGGAAGGTTGGATATATGCCTCGCTGCTACATTCGCTGTTCGACCTTCTGCTGGTCGCATCCGCGCGAGTGAATATTCTTTTCTTTGGGTTGTTGGTGGGCGTGATGATTGTGCTCTTCTTCCGCGTCCGCGAGCGCATACGATTCCACAGCGACACGTCGCCACATCGCGAAGGCACGCTGCTGTTGCAAACTCGCCGCTTTTGTCAGGAGTGCGGAGCAAATGGCATTTCGGGGATGCGCTGCCCGAAGTGCGGCGCGTTCGTCTCGGAACCGGAAGAACTGGAACTGTGCCCAATCTGCACGACGCCGCAGCGCCCCGGCGCAAAGTTCTGCGCGCGATGCGGTGCAAATATCAAACTTCCGGCCAAAGAGAATCTGGATATGCGTCCGCATTTCGTCTCCGTCTCGCCCGAAGGCGAAGAACGCATCGCCTACATCCTGAACCAAAATGAAATCTTGATCGGCCGCACGCTAAACAACGCTTTCGTGGTCGAACACCCATCAGTCTCCAAACGTCACGCCCGCGTCGTCGCTGAAGATAATGAATATGCGCTTTACGATCTAGGCAGCAGCAATGGTACGTTCGTCAATGGCAAGCGCATTAACGAAACGAAGCTTGAAGACGGCTGCGAGGTTCGCTTTGGCCGCGCTCACTTCATCTATCGCGCCCACTGCCCGCATAACGGCGAAGCCTGAAAGTCGCCGTTTCCCTATGTCCGCAATGATTCATGTAATGATGGCCGGGGGTAACTTGAATAGTTTTTGATGAAAATGTCTTGAGTGTGCTCGCTACCACTTGCGATGCCAATTATTCGTAACGCAGGCATTCAATCGGATCTAGGCTGGCGGCTTTCTTGGCGGGCCAAACCCCGAAGATCAAACCGACGGAGATTGAAACGATCATCCCACTGGCCACGGCCCAGACTGGAATTGATGCGGGAAGTTCAGGCACGAAGAACATGACCACGTAGCTGATGATGGCGGCAACGATCACGCCCAGTACGCCGCCCAGAAACGTCAGCGTCATCGCTTCAAACAGAAACTGACGGACGATGTCGCGTTTGCGCGCGCCAATGGCTTTGCGGACGCCGATTTCGCGTGTTCTTTCCGTGACCGAAACCAGCATAATGTTCATCACGCCAATGCCGCCAACCAGCAATCCCACCGCTGATATGGCAATGGCAAACAGGCCAACGTACATCGTAATGCCATCGAACTGTTCGATCATCTTCGACGCGGTTTGCAGATCGAAGTTATTCGGCTGGTCGTATTTTACGTTCCGCTGGCGGCGCAGTATCTCTTCAACCTGATCCAACGCCTGGGTGAGCATTCCAGTTTTGGCTCGAATGTGCAGGTTCATCTCTTTGCTGATTGGCGACATCTTTCGGCCTGTCTGGAAAGGGATGAACAGCGCGTTGTCTTCTTCGTTTTCGCCGAAAAAGCTGTTCTGCCGTTTTTCCAGCACGCCGATGATTTCAAATGGATGACCGCCCAGGTCAACTTGCGAACCGATAATGTTTGGCTGATTGGCAAAAAGAGATTCGGCGACGTTTGGGCCAATAACCATGACTTCGCGTTTGTGTTCGTCATCAATCTCGTTGATGAAGCGGCCTTGTTGCAGCGACACGTTAGTCACTTGCGCGTAGCTGGCTGACACGCCCTGAAGGAAGCCGGAGCGGTATTTTTGGCCGTTGGATCTGAGTGTACTATCCATTCGCCACATGAAGAGCACATTGGCGACCTCTTCGACTGCGTCGGCCTGGCCTTTGATGGCTTCGGCATCTTCGGGCTGAAGTGGTTTGCGCATGTATTCGCTGCGGTCGCGGTCGCCCAGGCGCGGGCCGGTTGAAAGGTGAAAAGCATAAATGTTGTTCGTGCCGTACTCTTCGACCATTGAAACGATGCGCGAGCGCAGTCCAGTCAGGATCGAAGCCACGGCGACCACAGTCATCACGCCGACGACAATGCCAAGCACTGTCAAACTGCTGCGGAACTTGTGCGCGCGAATCGTCCCCAGCGCCATCGAGATAGTTTCAATTGGGAAAAGCGATTTGATCTTCATAGCTTTTGGTACGGAACCGAGAGCGGTAGCGATCGGGTGGCCTGGTTAGGCGCATATCCCAAGGAACCTGGTCGCTACCGCTCCTGGTTCCGTATCGCGCCGCCACGATGTTTAGTTTTTCGATAGCGCCACAATCGGGTCGAGCCGCGAGGCTTTGAAGGCTGGATAGATTCCGGCAATCATTCCGATGCCGCCAGAGACCGCTAACGAAAGCAGGATGTAACCGAAAGTGATGGTCATAGGAATTGGCGTGGTAAAGCGAACGATCCACGAAAGACCAGCAGCCACCAGCAATCCCATCACACCACCCACTGCTGACAGCAGCGAAGATTCGATCAGGAATTGCAGCAGTATTTGCCGCCTCTTTGCGCCGACCGCTTTGCGCAGACCGATCTCGAAGGTTCGTTCGGTGACCGAAACCAGCATGATGTTCATGACGACAATACCGCCGACGACCAACGACAGTAGCGTGATCGGTGTGACGACCAATGCAATCGTTCCAGTGAAACGATCAACCTGGTTTTTGACGCCGTCAGTATTGACCAGGCCGAAATCGTCGTCTTCGCTGCCAGCCAGTTTGTGACGATTGCGCATAACCATTCGCGCCTCTTCGATGGCCAGGGTGAAAGCTTCCGGGTTGGAGGCCTTGCCGTGAAGCTGAAGGCTTTGGCGACGCCCGAACAGCTTTCCGAAGGTCGTCAGTGGAATGTAAATATGATTGTCTATGGATTGACCCATGAACGGGCCGCGCAGTTCTTCCACGCCAATAACGGTCATCGGCGTGTTGTTGATCTTCAGAGTGTGGCCAAGTGCGTTGCGTCCGGGAAAGAGTTTCTCTTTGACATCCCCGCCGATCACGCAGACCAGTGCGGCGTGTTCTACTTCATGCGGCGCCAGGAAGCGGCCTTCAGCAATGGTCTTGGCTTCGATCTCGCCCATGTTGGCCGTTATGCCGTTGATGGCTGTGCCGAATATTTCACGCCCTTCGTATTTAAGATTGATTCTCGAATTGGCCTGCGCGCCGACTTCCTGGCAGGACTGGCAATGTGCGGCCAGCCATTCGTAATCTTCGACGTACAACCATTTGTTGCGGCGCATCGCGTGTTCCCATTCTTCTTCGGAGCGTTGGCCTTCATGAGCCATGCGGGCGATCATGAAATGGTTGACGCCCAAAATCTTCGAGACGGTTGAAAGCACATAGCTGTTGAAACCGTTGATCGAAGCGCCTACCACGACGACCGAAGCAACGCCGATAATGATTCCAATTAATGTCAGGAAGGCGCGCAGCTTGTGCGCGAAGATGGATTGCAGGGCGATCCGCGCGGCATCGGCGAAGAAGTAATAAAGTCCTTTCATTGTCTCAGAATTCCTCACCGACAAGAACGACTGCTGCGCGGAAAAGTTAACAGCCTGAGAAGATTTTTCTCAGCGCTGCCCGGCCAAGGTTCTCTCGTTAACTTTCATGATTTCTATCTGAGGAGCATTGCCTTTCACGGCGGGATGTTTGCCGAAGCCCGCCAGGATTGTTTCCAGCGCGGGCAGTAAATTGCCAGCCCGCTTCGCCCGAATAACCCAGTCCCAGACGGGCTCAAACTTCTTCCAGCCTGCAGCGTAGCTGAGATGACGCAGCCGCCCGCTCCATTCCGGCTTTGTCCAAGCACCCCTGCTGATTGAACTCCAACTGTAGAAATCGCGGTAGGCGCGCCAGTAGCCAGCTTCCAGGGTTTCGGCAGACATCCTGGCGGGACGATACACAACGTGCCGGGTGTCAAACCGATCCCATTCATCGCTGGTCATACGCCCCTGCGCCATCATTCGTTGATATAAAGCTGTGCCGGGATAGGGCGTCAGAATGTGAAAGGTCGCAGTCTCGATGCCCTGTTCGATAGCCCATTCAACCGTGCGCGCAAAGACAGATTCGTCATCATCGTCCATACCGAACACAAAGCTGCCGTTGACCATCACGCCCAGATCGTGCAATCGCCGAATGGCGGCGGTGTAATCGCGGTTCAGGTTCTGGGACTTGTGCTGCTCGCGCAGGTTGGCGGGATTAAGCGTTTCGAAGCCGACAAACAAGCTGCGCAAACCGCTGGCCACCGCCTTCTCCAACAGATCAGGATCAAGAATAGACTTGACCGTACCAGCAGCTTGCCACAACCGCTTCATCCCCTTCATTCCATCGAACAAGGCTGCTGCAAAGCGCGGGTTGCCGAACAAATGATCATCCAGGAAGTAGAGATGCCGACCCGGCAATCGCTCGATTTCGCCAAGCGCATCGTCCACCGTTTGCGTGTAGAAAGATTTGCCTCCCTGAAAAAAAGCTTCCTTGTAACAGAAGTCGCAGGTATGAGGGCATCCGCGCGAGACCACGATTGAATTGGGGACAAGATAAAGATGACGTTTGATCAGATCGCGCCGCACCCGTGGCGCGCCCAACAGCGTGCGGATTTGCGAGCGGTAAAGCTGCTTGGGCTGGCGGGCGCGGAAATCGTTGAGGAATTCAGGCCAAGTGTCTTCGCCGGGGCCGAGAAAAACGGTGTCAGCATGGGCGGCAGCTTCTTCCGGCAGTGAGGTGACGTGCAATCCGCCGAGCGCGACGTAAGCCCCGCGGCGGCGGTAATGATCGGCAATCTCGTAGGCTCGTTTCGCCGAAGTGATGTAAACCTGAATCACAACCAGGTCGGGTTCATCATCGAGGTATAGCGTTTCGACGTGCTCATCCTGCAGCGTAATCCGGTCGTTTTCATCAAGGTGACCAGCCAGCGAAGCCAATCCCAAAGGCGGAAACAGCGAATATTTGATCGGACGCCAGAACGGACTCTTCGCTTCCGTCAGCGCCGGCAGGATCATCTTGACCTTCACTAGCAAACCTCCCAGGTTTTGAACGATTGGCGTTAGGCACCGTCACCTCGACCCCGACAGCCTGCGTGATATTAACGCGGCTATCGGGACAACTATTGCAATCAGCAGCCATGACGCTGGGGGAACAACAACCCATACGAAGGCGGCCTGCGCTCTGCGATGACCCAAGGCATCATCTACGTAGACGGCTAAAGATCCCAGCGTAACAACCAACATCAGGCTATAGAGCGTCGATCGGGTAAGAGCCGACCAGCGCCTCGAAACCGCGTCGGCCAATACGAGGGCCGCGAACGGTGACAGCACCCAGATCACGAACAGCACCACTATGAGCAGGGGAGGATGCCGACTTACGTAGAACCACAAACCGATCGAGCCTGCGGCCCCAGCCAGCAACGCGATGAGAGCCGCTGCGCGTAGGCGGCCAAGGAAGCCACCCTTGGGCCTTCTCACTGTAGAGGTCATCTCAC
>JBDSAM010000097.1:0-6543 GCA_039922135.1 Blastocatellia bacterium | reverse complement strand
TTGCATCGCAACGCCTTTGAAGCGTTTCAGTTCCAATAGGGCATCGTCAATCTTGGCCTGTCCGGCATTGTTCGTGGCGGTCTTGATGACGTTTTCGCGCAAGGCCGTCAACAGCCGAATCCATTCCATGACTTCGTCGTCGTCATAGCTAGGCGCGGCTGTTCGTTCAATTTTGCCAGGCGTGTTGGCGATTTCGGCGATGACTTTCGCGAGCGTTGCGACGTGCTTTTCCAGGGCAGGGAAGTTGATACGCTTCTCGATGTCTGCCTTGGAATGGTAGGCGTAATGTACGCCGTTGGTGATGGTAATTGACGGAACCTGTTTCAGTTTGAAATGGAAGTGTTCGCCGCCCAGAAAGTGCGTTGCGTCTTCGCCGAGCAAGGCCAGATAGGCTTCGCTGCGTTTATGTTTAGTCACAGCCTGCGCCAGTTGCGGCGAAACTTCCGCGCCAATGACATAAAGCGATTCATACAATTGTTCACTGAACCCACCGCCAAAACCGCTCAGATTGATCGCGGCCACAGTTTTATCCAGCGGAACCAACGGATGTTCCGCATAAAACTTCGCGCCTGCATTGTTTTGTTCGCCGCCATCAAAGGCGATAAAAAGTACGCTGCGCTGCGGCGGATTTTTTGCCAGCAGTCGTGCAATTTCGAGCATTACTGCCACGCCCGCCGCATTGTCCATTGCTCCGGCAAATTGTTCGCCCAATGCATCGTAATGAGCACTGACGACAACGAATTCGTTATTGCGTTCTTTGCCCTCCAGAACACTAACGACGTTCTGCCCGCCGCCATCAATTGGCTGGAAGAAATCTTTGCTTCCGGCGATGGGCCTTGATCCGAATTGCTGAAGCAGGTTGGCAATGTACTGGGCCGCCTTTCGACTCTTCGCGCTTTTGAAAGCGCCGCCCCAAAAGCTAAAGTCGGTTTGAATCTTGGCTTTTGCTATAGGGTCTAAATCTTGAATGGATTGTGCGGAGCAAGTAGCCCGGCAGAACAAGCAGACGGTAAGCAGGAAAATCACTGAGCAGAGAATGCGCGGCATAAGTTTCAAATGGCGACTTTGTCGTAGATGTCTTTGAGTTCTAATCGGCAGTTGACAGTGGTCAGTTCGACGCTTTGATCCAAGCCTTTAATCGTTGTGCAAATCCAACTGCCATTCTGCTGTCTGACGTAATGCTGAACGGCGGCCTGATCCTGGGCAATGAGCAGATATTCCTGAAAAGATTCGATCTCCTGGTAATAAAGAAACTTGTTTCGCCGGTCGTAACCTGCCGTGGTTTTCGACAACACTTCCACGATCAACAGCGGGCTAAGTATCGCGTCGCCTTTGTCGTCGAACTGCGGTTCAGCACAAACGACGGTCACATCGGGATAAAGGTATTTTCGCTTGCTCGGCACGCGAACTTTCAGGTCACTGTTGAAAACTCGGCAGCGAGTACTTTTGAGTTGAATATACAACTCGCCAGACACGTTTATGGCGATGGAGCTATGTTGCAAGCTGCCGCCCGCCATCGCATGCATTACGCCGTCAACGTACTCGCTTTTGTATTCGGCTCGACGTTCGATGGCCAGATACTCTTCAGGAGTCAGATAATTGAGTTTGGGAACTGCTGACATCACGCCTCCTGTTGATTGCTCTGATAATTCAGCTTCAACTCACTGCCTTCTTCTGTTACTACGACCTGGCCGCCATTTTGCAGGCTGCCGAATAGAACTTCATTTGCCAGCTTCTCTTTGATCTGCGCTTGAATCAGACGAGCCATTGGACGCGCACCGAATTGTTTATCGAAGCCTTTGTTGGCCAGCCATGCGCGACCTGCTTCGGTCAGTTCCAATTCGACGTTCTTGTCTTTCAACTGCGCCTTCAGTTCGCCGATGAATTTGTCCACAACGCGTTCGATGTTTTCAAAACTCAAACTTTCAAACGCGATCCAGGCGTCCAGGCGATTGCGAAATTCGGGGCTGAAGGTGCGTTCGATAGCGCCTTGGGCTTTGCTGCCCGAACCAATCACTCCCACCGTGCCGCTGGTTTGTTCAAACTGTTTGAAGCCCATTTTCTTGCCGCTCATCTCTCTGGCGCCGGCGTTCGTGGTCATAATCAAAATAACGTTGCGGAAGTCGGCCTTCTTGCCATTGTTATCGGTCAGCGTGGCGTGATCCATCACTTGCAGCAGGATGTTGAATAGATCGGGATGCGCCTTTTCAATCTCGTCCAGCACCAGCACTGCGTATGGCGTTTTGCGCACCGCATCGGTCAGCAAACCGCCCTGGTCAAAGCCGACGTAGCCTGGAGGCGCGCCGATCAAGCGCGACACGGTGTGCTTTTCCATGTACTCGCTCATATCGAAGCGCAGGAATTCAACGCCCAAACTCTTGGCCAGTTGTTTGGCCAGTTCGGTTTTGCCAACGCCGGTGGGACCGGAAAAGAGGAAAGAACCGATGGGCTTTTCAGGATTGCCCAGACCGGAGCGGGAAAGTTTGATCGCATCAACCACCTGTTTGATGGCTTGATCCTGGCCGTAAATAACACTGCCCAGATCGGCATCCAGGTTTTGCAACCGCTCCTTGTCCGACTTCGACACGGACTTCGGCGGGATCTTGGCCATCTTGGCCACGACCAGTTCCACATCGTGTTCGGTAATTGTTTCAGGCCGCTCTTCCACCGGTTTCAGCTTGGTGGCCGCGCCGACTTCATCCACCACGTCAATGGCTTTGTCGGGCAGGTAACGGTCGTTGATATGTTTGGCGGAAAGCTCAGCCGCGGCGTGCAGGGATTCGTCCGTATATTTGACGCCGTGATGCTCTTCGTAATACGGCTTCAGACCGAGCAGGATTTTGTAACTGTCTTCGACGCTTGGCTGTGAAATCTCAATCGTCTGGAAGCGGCGAGCTAGCGCGCGATCACGCTCGAACGAGGCCTTATATTCGTTGTAGGTCGTCGAACCGATGCAGCGCAGTTCGCCCGAAGCCAGCGCCGGTTTCAAAATATTCGATGCATCCATCGAACCGCCCGATACCGCGCCCGCGCCAACGATGGTGTGAATTTCGTCAATGAACAGGATGACGCCGGGCTTTTTCTTCAGCGTGGTCATGACGGCTTTCAAACGTTGCTCGAACTCCCCGCGATAGCGCGTCCCGGCCAATAGCGCACCCATGTCCAGGGCGTAAATTTCCACGCCTTTCAGCACGTCCGGTATTTCTTCCAGATGAATCTTCAGCGCCAGCCCTTCGGCAATCGCGGTCTTGCCCACGCCGGGATCGCCCAGATAGAGCGGATTATTTTTGCGGCGGCGGCACAACACCTGAATCGTACGCTCCAATTCCATTTGGCGGCCAATTAGAGGATCAATCTTGCCTTCGGCGGCGCGTTCTATCAGGTTAACTGTAAAGGCCGCCAGTGGATCGCGCACGCGCTGCGCGCCCATCTCGTCGTCTTCGTCGCCGAACGGCATTGATTCTTCGCCCTCGTCGAATTTCGCCAGGCCGTGGGAGATGTAGTTCAGAATGTCCAGTTTCGTGATGCCCTGTTTTTCGAGCAGGTATTTGGCGTTTGAATGGTGCTCTTCGAACAGCGACGCCAGAATGTTGCCGCCGTCAATCGTTTCCTGCCCTGAGGATTGAGCCTGCATCATGGCGCGATCAATCACGCGTTCGAAGGCGGCGGTCTGTTCCGGATAACGATCCACGCCGCGCGGCAGCGGCGTCATAGTGTCGCGGAAGAATTCTTCCAGATCGCTGCGCAGCAGATCCGGGTCGCCGCCGCAGTTGTTTATCACTTCGGCGGCAGTCTGATCGTTGAGCAGGGCAAAGAGCAGATGTTCGAGCGTCAGGAATTCATGGCGGCGTTTGATCGCTTCGTTCGCGGCCAGGTTTAGCGTGGCTTGTAGTTCTTTGGTAATCATAGCGGTCAGTGGTCAGTGGTCAGTGGTCGGTTGCAACGAACTATTCCTCTTCCAATGTGCAGAGCAATGGATAATCGTATTCGCGCGCGAGTTCGGTGACTTTGGCAAGCTTTGTCTCGGCGACTTCGAATGTATAGACGCCAGCGACGCCCACGTCCTGATGATGCACCCGGAGCATGATGCTGATCGCATCGCTTTCAGAGTGGTGAAAGGTGCTCATCAGCACGAAAACGACAAACTCCATTGTTGTGTAGTTGTCGTTATGCAGCAGCACCTTATACAGCGGCGGCTTCTGCAGCTTCTGCTTCTGCTCGGTCAGCACATCGGTGCCTTGTTGTGATTCTCGATTCGGCATGGCTCAAGGTCCAAAGTAAAGCGTCATCGCAACAAAATCAAAGCGGGATGAGTTCTTTCAGTCCGCGGCCAGATGCTAGCAAATTTAGCGCGGTAACAAAACGCTGGCGCATGATGCGCTGCGGCTTATCTCAAGGCTTTGGGATGCGCAGCGTTTTGCTGATCATCAGCGAACCGGAAAGCCAAAAGGCCAGCGCAACCAAATCCAGGCGCGCGCCCAGCAGTTTGACCGGCAGAAAGCTTCCGTAAAAGAAGGCCAGCATCAACAACCCCAGCACAACCACGCTGGTCGGAATCGGCGTGCCCTCGAAGTATTTGACCTTGCCAGTTTCATCGGCCATCTCCACTGCCGTGACGTTGTATCGCGCCAATCGGCTGATGCCACAGGCGGCAAAATAGATCAGGATGATCTGATCCAACACGCTGTCCAATCCCACGGCGAACGCGATTGCCGCGGGCGCGACGCCGAACGAAACAGCATCGGCCAGCGAATCCAGTTCGCGTCCCAGCGCCGAAGCGCTATGCCGCCACCGAGCGATGCGCCCATCCAGCACGTCAAAGACCAAAGCCAGCGGAATCAGCAACGCCGCTTTGTAAATGTGGCCTCGCTCGCCTGTGCGAATGTATTTCATCGCCTCGAAGATCGCCCATACGCCGCAGAACCCATTGCTGATCGTGAATAGATCAGCCAAATGGAAATCGCGGATCATCGAAAAGTGACGACGCGCATCGTTTTCTGCATCACTCATATTTTTTTACCAGCCTTAGAAACAGCGATGGAGCCGACTTGGTTACAGCGTGGCAAAACAAAACTGGCGATGACGTTTGTTGAACGCCACCGCCAGAGATTTATCTGCTCGGATTAAACTGCGGAGTTTTTAGAACCCGCCGTCCATGCCGCCCATGCCGCCGCCGCCTGGCATCGCCGGAGCCTTGCCGGATTCAGGAATCTCGGAGATCAGAGCTTCAGTGGTGAGCATCAAGCCAGCGATGGAAGATGCGTTCTGCAGGGCAGTGCGCGTCACCTTCGCCGGGTCAATCACGCCAGCCTTGACCAGATCTTCGAAAACCTCGGTCTGGGCGTTGAAACCAACGTTGGCTCCCTTCTCGCTCTTGACGCGCTCGACGATCACTGCACCTTCCTTGCCTGCGTTCTCGGCAATCCTGCGCAGCGGCTCTTCTAACGCGCGGCGCACGATGTTGACGCCGATCTGCTCGTCTTCGTCTTCCAGCTTCAGGCTATCCAAGGCCTTCGCCGCGCGAACCAGCGTCACGCCGCCACCCGGCACGATGCCTTCTTCGACTGCCGCGCGTGTAGCGTGCATGGCATCTTCGACGCGAGCTTTCTTCTCTTTCAGTTCGGTCTCTGTCGCCGCGCCAACCTTGATGACGGCAACGCCGCCGACCAGCTTGGCCAGGCGCTCTTGCAGTTTCTCGCGGTCGTAATCGCTCGTCGTCTCTTCGACCTGACGGCGAAGCGTAGCCACGCGGCCTTGAATGTCGCCAGGTTTGCCAGCGCCTTCGACGATCGTGGTGTTGTCCTTGTCAATCGTGACTTTTTTGGCGCGGCCCAGATCTTCCAGCTTGACGTTCTCCAGCTTCAGGCCCAGGTCTTCGCTAATGACTTTGCCGCCGGTCAGGATGGCAATGTCTTCCAGCATTGACTTGCGGCGGTCGCCGAAGCCGGGCGCCTTAACGGCAGCCACCTGCAGCGTGCCACGCAGACGGTTGACTACCAATGTCGCCAGCGCCTCGCCTTCGATGTCTTCGGCAATTATCAGCAGCGGTTTGCCCAGCTTGGCTACCTGTTCCAGCAGCGGCAACAGATCTTTCATCGAACTGATCTTCTTCTCGTTCAGCAGAATCAGCGCATTGTCCAGCACCGCTTCCATGCGCTCGGCATCCGTCACGAAGTACGATGACAGGTAGCCGCGATCAAACTGCATGCCTTCGACCACTTCCAACAATGTTTCCAGGGACTTCGACTCTTCGACGGTGATGACGCCGTCTTTGCCAACCTTCTTCATCGCTTCGGCAATAATACCGCCGATGGTCTCGTCGCCGTTGGCCGAGATAGTGCCGACCTGCGCGATTGAATCCTCGTTGACCTTCTTGGACATATTGTGGATCGCGGCAACGGCGACTTCGACCGCCTTGTCAATGCCGCGCTTCAGCGCCATCGGGTTCGCGCCCGCCGCGACAGTCTTGACGCCTTCCTTAAAGATTGCGCGCGCCAGCACGGTCGCTGTGGTCGTGCCGTCGCCGGCCACGTCCGAAGTCTT
>JBDSAM010000096.1:0-4304 GCA_039922135.1 Blastocatellia bacterium | reverse complement strand
ATTTGGGTTGTCCTTTATTCGGAAGCTTCGCGCTTGGTTCAATTCCTGGTAGCGCGAAGCGCGCTACCTACTGAAGTCGTCGCCTGAAGGCGAGGGTTTTGACCCACCCAGCAGGGGACAATAAATGCCCCCAAGTTAGTGACAGTCACGTAGGGGCAGTTATTCTGTTTTCAATCTTAAGAAAAGCAGCATGGCTTGAAATTCTTCTGGGGCACAAAACTATTTCCATCTTTCATCAAAGACGATGCTATTCATTACCTGATTGAAGAGCGGACGAAACGCGGCAGCCCTTTCCTGTACGCCCGCCTTATCGTCGGCCAATCCGCCAACCATAAAACTGACTACGACTAGGGTTCGTTTCTGAACAAACAACAAACAAACCGTGCGCATTCGGACTTCCTGTCCGGCTCGCTCCATTACCTGCTCATATTCAACTAACCCGGCGGGATCGCCTTCGATTTTTGTTTTCTTCGCGCCTAGAAGGACTGCGCCGTCCGGTACGCTCCCTTTTAGCTCTTCCGGCGTAAATGTGAATGTCACACCTGCGGGAATTGACTTAGTTGTGATGATTATAAATTCAAGCCCCTTCCCTCGTTCGCTCACAAATTTCTGAACGATGTTTGGGCGGTCGCCTTCCATTGCCGCCCAACCTTCTGGGATTGAAATAGTAAAAACTGCCCCTTTAGCTTTCAGATGGTTCTTGGTGCTGAACTTATTTTTCTGTTCCGTCCGTCTAACGAAGTCATTGAATGACTCGGCAGGCTTTGTATGCTGCTTTGTTGTTTGTGCTTGGCCGACCAAAGACGCAACAATCAAGCAGAGAGCGAAAAAAAAACGGCTTCATAGGCTGATTCCTTGGGGACACGAATAGTCAATTCTTCTTGTCTGGTATTTGGGTAGGCTTAGGTTTTAGATATTGGCGCGGGGGATCATCGTTTGATGACGTGGCGGAGTTTATGCCGCGTCATTGACTGGCGCAAGAAGAATCCGCCAATACTGGTTTTATTGATGGGCCTTTGAAAAGCTCTCAAAGGCCGCTCATGCAGATTCACCGTTGATTACTGCCCCGCCGGATTTGGCCCGTAAAACTTCCAGTCGGTTTTGAAATCAGGCGTCAGCTTCTGTTTGGTCAGAATGGCGCGAACCATTTCGATGGGGATGCGGTTCTCTTTCAAGATGGCATCGTGGAAATTGCGGTTGGTCATCTTGCCAGAATCCACCAGTTCCTTGTGCAGCGAATAAATCTGCAACCCGCCCAGCAGGTACGCCGCTTGATAAAGCGGGCCGTATGCGCCAGCGAACGAACGCCGCACTTCAGCCGTGGCGTTGTCCACTTCGTGCCCGACGCGTTTGACCAGCAGATCAATGCATTCCTGCGGCGTCATCTTTTCTAGATGAAAGCTGAGCGAAAAGATGATGCGCGCACAACGATGGCTGCGCCAGAAAAGCATCCCGATCTTGTCTTCGGGCGTTTTGGCAAAGCCCCTGTCCCACAGCAGCAATTCCCAATACAGCGACCAACCCTCGGTCCAGAAAGGTGTGCTGAACAAACTGCGGTATGGTTTGTAGCGGGCCGTCATGAAACCTTGCAGGTGATGGCCGGGGATCAGTTCGTGATGCACCGTCGCGCGCGAAAAATGCGGGTTGTTGCCGCGCATGCTCATCATCTTCTGTTCATGCGCCATCGTGTTGGTTGGGTAAGAAACCTGAATCACTTCGCCGCCCAAAAAGAAGGGGCTGACCAGTTGCCGTTCGGGCGACATCATCTCCATTCGCCAGCTTTCGCGCGCCAGCGGCGGAACAGTGACCAGATCGTTCTTCTCGACATATTCAATCGCTTCCATAGCCAGATCGCGAATCACATCGGTCTGTTTGCCGGGTTCGACGTACAGGTTCTTGACGTGTTCCAGCGCCTTGCGCCAATCGTCGCCGTAGCCCAGTTCGCGCGAGGCTTTCTTCATCTCGGCTTCGCACCAGGCCAGTTCTTTATTCGCGATGGCGATTAATTCTTCCGGAGTGTAAGGGATCATCTCAGCAACCAGTTCGACCATCAGCGCATCGCGGCCAATCGGATTGCCAATGATGTCGCTGGCGTCGCCCGCTCTGGCATTGGCCGTGCCGCCGCCACCACCACCGCCAAAGTTCGGACGTTGCCCGCCTCCCCCAGCACTAGCACCGCCAAAGCCACCACCACCTCCACGGCCTCCTCCAGCGCCGCCTGCATTTGCGCCTGCGGCATTTGCCCCCGCACTCGCAATTGATGACGGAGCAGCACTGCCGCGAACGCCCGTCACGCGTTCATTCAGGTACGTGGCATAGTTGGCAAGTGATTGATCCACCGCTTTGTAGGGTTCATCCATCCACCACGTAAAAAGCGGATCGTAGCCATTGTAGTAGTTGAACCACACACGCAATGTGTTACGCAGGCCGCCAACCGTGGTTGCCGCGCGATTGGCAACTGTCTTTTTCAGTTTTGCGGGATCGCTGCGCACGCCAGTGTCAATGGTGCGGCGCGTGGCCTCGATCTGTTTGCTCAGGTCGTTAAGCGCGGCGGCCAGCATGGGCGAATCAATCTTTTCCATCCGGCGGCGCGCTTCGGCCAAGTCGGTAATCGTTTGCGCGAATGGAATCAGCGGGGCGATTTCAGCCAACGACTTATTTTGAATCTCCAACTGTTGCAGTTCGTGGCTGAGGTGCGATTTGAAGAGCACGAAATCCACCTTGCCATCCAGACCTATCGCATCGAAGTTCAGCTTTCCAATCGCCGCCTGCCAGTCCGCGTAAAACTGTTTGAAGCGCGTCTGACGAGCGGGGGAAAGCTCCGCTGGGTAAGAGCGCGAAAGGCTGCCGCGATCCACAACGTAGCGATCAATCCACGGGCGCATCTCGCTGTTGGAGGAATCCACTTCCTGAACATCGGGCCACGGCCCCATGTCGCTGTTGGATATATCCAGGCCTTGAACGTTCGGTGTATCGGTAGCGCCCCGCGCGGTTTTCAAAACTAAATCCGCAACCGGGGTGAATATCAAGCTTGTGAGCAGACACAGCGCCAGTGCCGGGCGTAGTGCGTTACCTTTGCCAGCCGTCATCGGTGAATCTCCTTGTTTGGTTTGCTTGAATCAGAAAAGCTGTGGCGAGTTTATACCCGAAGAAAGAGTTTGTTTGCCAGCATTCGGCGAAGAAGTATTTACGCCACCGCGCCGCAGCAGTCATAATGCCGTGGTCTATCCATCCTTCATTACCGGAGCAAACAATCATGCAGAATCCAGCAAAACCACGAATCAAATTTTCTGTCATCGGCTTGAACCACGGCCACACCAACGGCCAGACGGAAACAGTGTTACGCGGCGGCGGCGAGTTGGTCTCTTTCTACGCGAAAGAACCTGATCTGGCCACAGCCTTCACCAAAAAGTTTCCGCAAGCCAAGCTGGCGCGCAGCGAAAAAGAGATTCTAGAAGACAAGTCCATCCAGCTTATCGTCAGTGCCTCGATTCCAAATGAACGCGCACCGTTGGGCATTGAAGTGATGCGCCACGGCAAAGACTTTATGGTGGACAAACCAGGCATCACCACGCTGGAACAACTGGCCGAAGTTCGCAGGGTGCAAGCTCAGACGCACCGCATCTATTCGATTATGTACGGCGAGCGGCTGGAAAATCGCGCAAGCGTCAAGACGGGCGAACTGGTTAAAGCAGGCGCCATCGGCAAAGTTATCCAGACCATAGGGCTGGGGCCGCACCGCATGAACCCGAAGACGCGCGCGCCTTGGTTTTTTGAACTTGAGAAATATGGCGGCATTATTTGCGACATCGGTTCGCATCAGTTCGACCAATTTCTGTTTTTTACAGGTTCAACCCGGGCCGAAGTTGTCGCGTCACAAGTGGGCAATTTTCATCACCCTCAATATCCGGGACTGGAAGATTTTGGGGATGCGATGCTGAGCGGCGACGGCGGCACGGGCTACATTCGTATTGATTGGTTCACGCCGGACGGATTGCCTACATGGGGTGATGGACGGCTGACGGTTCTGGGTACAGATGGTTATATCGAAGCGCGCAAATACGTGGACATCGGCGGCAGAAGCGGCGGTGAACACATTTTCTTGGTGGATCAAAAAGGCGTCCGCTACATTGAAACTCGTGATGTACCGTTGCCTTATGGCGAACAACTGGTTGACGACGTTATAAACCGCACTGAAACCGCCATGCCTCAGGCGCACTGCTTTTTGGCCACGGAACTTGCCTTACAGGCGCAGAAAAAGGCGCACAAGATCGCCATCAAAAAATAGCGCCTAACCAGAAATG
>JBDSAM010000095.1:0-4287 GCA_039922135.1 Blastocatellia bacterium | reverse complement strand
AGCCTTGCAGTCCATAATCGCCGTGTATAGCTCACTCTTCGTGGCGAAGTGGCGGAAGATGATCGCCTCATTGACGCCAGCGGCCAGAGCAATCTCCTTGGTCGTCGTGCCGCGAAACCCTTTCTGCGAAAAGAGCTGTAGCGCAACATCTAAAATCTGCTGGCGGCGATCTTCCGCGGCCATTCTGCCGGACAATTTCGGCTCCAGCTTTTCATGTGTTTTTTTTGCAATCATCTGGCGGTCGGTGCTGGCCGGGCTTTTTCTATATACCAGGCTATTCATCCTTTTATCAGTTTCAGCAAAGGCGGGGTTGCCACCTGCCGCTCACTTTGTAAGTAAGTGCCCACTTACTTACCACACGGCCCGGAAGCTGGCAAGCGGAATTTGTAAGTGAGCACTTACATCCGGAGACGGCAAGAGAAAGTCAGAAGCTCTCGTAATATTCCAGCGTGGTCGAAGGCTTTCGTGGCTTGGAGTTGCGACAGAAATCGCCAAAGGGTAAATTCCGCGCTGTAATTTCTTCGCTATATTCAGTTCCCAAAACACTTGAAGCAAAACGCTGAGGTCGCAGATATGCAGGATCAGATTCAAGGCCGGGCCGAGTTAATGGTCGTAATCGGCGCGGGGCCGGCAGGATTGGCCATTGCCAAAGGCTTGAAGCAAAACGGTGTGGCCTATGAACAACTAGAAGCTGACGATGACGTTGGCGGCAACTGGTATCACGGCGTTTACGAATCGGCGCATATCATTTCGTCGAAGAAGACCACTGAATATACCGATTATCCGATGCCCGCCGATTATCCGGACTTTCCCAGCCGCCAGCAGATGGTGGCTTACCTGCGCGCTTATGCCAGGCATTTCGATCTGCGGCGGCGCATTCAGTTCAACACAAAAGTGGTGATGGCGCGCCCGCTGGAAGCCGAGCATCCATTCGGCTCGGGGCGTTGGGAAGTGGAATTGGCCAGCGGCGAAAAACGCATTTACAAAGGCATCCTTGTCTGCAACGGCCACCACTGGGATCGGCGGTGGCCCAGCTATCCGGGCCAGTTCGATGGCGAAACTATTCACTCGAAAGATTTCAAACGGCCTGAGCAGTTGGCGGGCAAGCGCGTACTCACTGTTGGCGGTGGCAATTCGGCCTGTGACATTGCGTCAGAAGCCGCGCGCGCTGGCAAATGCAGCCATCTTAGTCTGCGGCGTGGATATTGGTTTTTGCCGAAGACGATCTTCGGCCTGCCGCTGGTGGAATGGATCAAAGGGTGGATGCCTGTCTTCGCCCAGCGAATCTTTATGAAAACCTGTCTGCGGGTCATCTTCGGCAAGTACGAAAACTACGGCCTGCCGAAACCGGATCATAAAATCTTCCAGCATCATCCGACCGTCAACAGCGAGATGTTGCATTACGTCAAACATGGCCGCATCAAGCCGCGTTCAGACATCGCGCGGTTTGAAGGCAAGCGCGTGTATTTCACGGACGGCAGCAGCGACGAATACGACATCATCGTTTGCGCAACCGGCTATCACGTCAGTTTTCCCTTTTTGCCCGCAGGTCTGGTTCCAGTGAAGGGAAGCGTCGCGCAGCTTTACAACGGCGTGGCCTTGCCCGAATACAAGAACCTGTACATCGTCGGTACGTCACAGCCGCGTTACGGGTTCGGGCCCCTGGCCACGGTCGGCGGCGATTTGCTGGCCCGGTTGGTCAAGCTGCAAGATCAGATGGAACTGCCAATTGGAATGGTCTTGAAAGAATCCGGCGCTAAGTTGCCAACTACGCATCTGGTTGATCCGCACGCGGCCATGCGGCAAATGCGCCGGGCAAAGTGGCTGATGCCATTGCTGCTGTGGAAAGAGAAACGGCTGCGAGAGAAGTTGAAAGCCAGCGCCAGTGCACAATCCAAATCCGATTGGTCAGCGCAGGCTAATCCTGACCTTCACGTCTACTGATGAAAATTGATCACACTACTGTCGCTGTCATCACCGGCGCGGCTTCTGGCATTGGGCGGGCGCTGGCCGTGCGGTTAGCGCAAGAGGGAGCGCAGCTCGCCATTTGCGATGTCAACGATGCCGCGCTGAAGGAGACCGCCCAAATCGCGGCACAACCCGGCGTCAAGATCACCTTGCATGTGGTTGATGTCGCCGACCGCGAACGAATGGCAGCGTTCGTTGATGAAGTTGTTGGCGAACACGGGCGGGCGCATTTGGTGATCAACAATGCGGGTGTCGCGCTTGGTGGAACTGTCGAAGAGTTGGCCATCGAAGACATCGAGTGGCTGATGAGCATCAACTTTTGGGGAATGATCTACGCCACGAAGATGTTTTTACCGATCCTGCGCCAGCAGGCGCGCGGGCATCTGGTCAATATCTCTTCCATCTTCGGTGTTATCGCGCCGCCTGGGCATTCGGCATATGCCGCCAGTAAGTTCGCGGTTCGCGGCTTCACTGAAGCGTTACGGCACGAACTTGCTGGAAGCAACATCACGGTCTCTTGCGTTCACCCTGGCGGCATTCGCACCAACATCGCGCGCAACGCCAAAGCAGGCGCGGGTGTTGATCGGTCAGTGGTCGAAAAAGAGGTTGCCTTTTTCGACAAGGTCGCCAAGACGCTCCCAGAACAAGCTGCAGAACGTATCGTGCGCGGCGTGCTGCGCGATGAAGCAAAGATTCTGATCGGTCAGGACGCCGGGATTATTGATAAGGTTCAGCGGCTGATGCCGGTTGGTTACTGGAAACCGCTCGGCAAACTGCTGGAGATATTAGCAAAGTAATCTTTGGAGGATTGCGGAGATGCCAAGTTGGCAAATGCGCCTGTTTTCAGCCGCTACGCGAGTGTTAGTGAAACGAGGTGCGCGAAAACCTTTGACCGATGAGGCGGAAGGCGCAAGGCTTGTGCGTCGGTTATTTGAACCGCCAGAGTTCTTCCGCCCTTCGCTGCCGGAAGGAGTGACGATCAAGCCGGTTGATGAAAACGGCATTCGCGGCGAATGGGTGGAATGGCTTGTGAACGCAGCCGTCCCGCAGCGCACAATCTATTACCTGCATGGTGGCGGTTATGTTGCTTGTTCCCCTAGAACTCATCGGGGGTTGACTACCCATCTGTCCCGCGCCGCATCCGCCAGAGTTTTCTCGCTGGATTACGCCCGCGCGCCAGAGCGCAAATTTCCAGCAGCTCTGGAAGATGCCGTGAGTGGTTATCAGTTGCTGCTGAAAAGTGGCCAGCAGCCGGGCAACATCATTATCGGAGGCGATTCGGCTGGCGGCGGCTTGGCAGCGGCCCTATTAATCGCGTTACGCGATCGTGGACTGCCATTGCCTGGCGCGGCCTTCCTGCTTTCACCTTGGACAGATCTGGCGGCAACGGGCCGATCCTTGGTTACCAACGAATCTGCCGATCCGATGCTTTCGGGCAAGATGACGGGGCGATTGGCTAAACTCTATTACGGCGATGCTTCGCCGCGCGATCCTTTGGTTTCGCCGCTTTACGGTGATTTGATTGGATTGCCGCCAATGTTGATCTACGTCGGTGACACCGAGGTCTTGCTGGATGATGCCGTGCGGTTTGCCGAACGCGCGGAAAGACACGGCGTCAAGGTCGAGTTAAGAATCGAAAAGCAACTGCCTCACGTCTGGCCGGTCTTTGTTGCCTTTGGATTGCCTGAATCGCGCCAAACGATCAGCGAAATTGCGGAGTTTGTCCGGCGCCATACATCTGTGCTGCAAGGTGTAGAAGACGTTAAACGCAAGGCAGCGTAAAACGGTTGGGCAAAGTCATTCAGTTTGCCCGGCTTCCCCGGAACAGATTTTTATCAACAACAGGAGCAAGCCGGCAGGTTTGCCCAACGAGACACTGAATAATGAGCGAAGCATCAGGACATCTGGTCGTCACTATCGGCGCGGGCCCGGCTGGGATCTATGGCGTGCGCAAACTTGCCGAGGCTGGGCACGAAGTCATTCTGCTGAATCGCGACATCAAGCCCGGGGGACTGGTCGAATACGGCATCTACTTCAACAAGCACAAACTGAAAGAGGGCGTCCGCAAACAGTTCCGCCAGTTTCTGGCCGACCCACGCATTCATTACGTCGGCCACGTCAAAGTTGGCCAGCAAGCCGATCTGACATTGGAGGAACTACGCGATCTGTTGCAGCCGTCGGCCATTGTCGTGGCTACGGGCGCGCAGGGGACAAAAGCTCTTGGCATTCCGGGCGACACTGCTCTGGGCGTTTATCACGCGAAGGATTTGGTTTACCACTTCAACGGCCTGCCAGAATTTACGAAGCGCGATTTTCAGC
>JBDSAM010000094.1:0-4295 GCA_039922135.1 Blastocatellia bacterium | reverse complement strand
CGTGCCGCCGGTCTCTCTTCTACACTCGAGAAGGCCGCGCCCAGCAACAATGCCAGCGGCGCATAGGCTGGAAAGGTGTAATACTCCTGACTGGTCGAAAGGTTGAAGAAGATCAAAATCAGCCCTGCCCACAGCCAGACGCAAAGGTTGATCAGCCGCCTACGGTCAGCACCGCGATCTATTCCTGGCCGTTGCGAACCCAGCAGCGGCAGGCCAATGCTCCAGGGAAAAAGCCAGATCAAATGCATCAGCCAGTAAAAGACGAACGGGACTTTACTGTAATCCTTCGGCTCACGCTTACCTAGGAAGCGGTAAACATGTTCGTTTATAAAATAGAACCAGAAGAACCGCTCGTTGCGAAAGCCTGCCAGCAAATGCCAGGGTGCGGCGATCAACAGAAAGAGCAAGGTGCCTGTGACCAGGCGCAGATGTTTGATTTCAGTAAACAGGCTGCGCGTCAATAGTAGGAACAATCCGATCGGCCCGGCGACAAATGCAATCCCGATCAGCCCTTTCGTCAGCACGGCCAGAGCGATCGCCGCATACAATCCGTAATACCATCGCTTCTGTTTGCCTTCGCCGAAAAATCCGCGCAGGAAACAGTAATGCGCCAGCGTGAACCACAATGTCAGCAACACTTCGGGAATCATCACGCGCGTGAACAGAAACATCCCCACACACGAAGCGAGAATTGTGGCAGCGTAAAGTCCAGCCTTTTCTGAATACGCCCAGCGCCCAAAACAATATGCGGTCAGCGCCAGCAACAAAATCCCAATCACCATTGGAAACCGCACGGCAAAAGCATTGAAGCCAAACAGCCGGTATGAAACAGCCGTCGCCCAATAGATCAACGGCGCCTTTTCCAGATAGCGCACTCCGTTGATATGCAGCGTCACCCAATCATTGCGCTCGATCATCTCCCTGGCGGCTTCGGCGTGCGCCGCGTCAGCATCGTCGAGAAGCGAGGGACGAAAGGAGGTTGCCAGAAAAATGATTGCGGTGAACGCTAGCAGTGAGGCAATCGGCAGATATTTACGCATTCAGAGAGTCAGCCCTATAATCGCTTTCGCGTTATCATCACTAAACGTCTTGAGGCAGCGGTTAACTTAACTTGAAGCCGCTGTTTTCATCAAGCGAATGCTCGATTCGTACTTGGTTATCGCATGACTAAACCCACTGAAATCATTAACCGTAAGCTCAGTCATTTTGAACTGTGCGCACATCAGCAGGTCGAGTTTCGACAGAAAACGACTCTTCTTGAAGATGTCGAACTCGTTCATCAGCCGCTCACCCAAACTGCGCTTGAAGGTATTGATCTGAGCATAGAAATGCTGGGCAAACGGCTCAACTACCCATTCGTCATCACCGGCATGACCGGCGGCGCGGAAGAGGTCGGCGTCTTCAACAAGGAGATTGCGGCGTTGGCTGACCGGCTCGGCATAGGATTCGGCGTCGGCTCTCAGCGCGTGATGCTGCGGTATCCCGAACTGAAACATACTTTTCAAGTCCGCAACGTCGCTCCCGATGTTTTGCTTTTCGGCAACATCGGCATCGCACAGGCGCGTGAGATGCCAACGGCGGAAGTCGTTCGCCTGGCTGAAGAGATTGGCGCCGACGCAATGTGCATTCACTTAAACACAGCGATGGAGGTAATTCAGGAAAGCGGCGACCACGATTTTCGCGGCTCTCTGGAAACCATCAAACGGCTCGCCGCCGAATCGGCGCTGCCGATCATTGCCAAAGAAACCGGCTGCGGTTTTGCCCGCGAAAGTGGCATGAAGCTGGCCGAAGCTGGGGTTAAGTGGATGGATGTTTCCGGCGCGGGCGGCACATCTTGGGTCGGTGTCGAAACCATTCGCAACCGCGCGCTGCGCCACTTGGGCGAAGCCTTCTGGGATTGGGGCGTGCCGACGGCAGCCAGTATCTGCGAATTGCGAAACATCAACCTCCCTCTAAACCTGATTGCTTCCGGCGGCATTCGCACCGGGTTGCAGGCAGCAAAGGCTTTGGCTCTGGGCGCGAAGGCAGTTGGAATGGCCTTGCCTGTCCTGCGCGCTTACGTTGCAGGCGGCACGAACGAAGTCGAAAATTTCCTGCGTTCGTTTTTTGATGAACTGCGCGTCGCCGTGATGCTGTGCGGCGTTGGCAGCGCTCGCGAACTCACCCCGGCGCACGTGGTCATCGGCGGCGAACTGCTTCGCTGGGTGACACAACGCAATCTTTCTTTGAAATGATCGAAACGGCTTTCCCCGCAATAAAAGACCTCTGCCTGGTGACTGCGGTGGATGTGGAATTTAACACCGCCACTTCCCTGCTTAATTCTCGAACTCTTTCTGAAGAATTCCAGATCAAAACGTGCCGGGGTACCGCAGGCAGCGCCTCTGCCCAGAAGCCCGTTACCGTTCTGCAATGTGGAATGGGCGCGCCCGCATTTGCCGACCGGTTATCAGAACATTTGCGGCATTACAGTTATGACCTGCTATTGGTTGCCGGACTGGCGGGCGGACTTGACCATTGTCTGAAGTCCGGCGATGTGGTGATTTATAACCTTTGCCACGACGTGCGCGATAAATTCAACTCAGGTTCAAAAGAAAAACCATCAAGCCGTGACGAAAACGCGAGTATTCGTTGCAACGATCCGCTTGTAGCGGCTTTGTCTGGCCTATTGCATGCAGCAGGCCAGCGCTGTTTTCGTGGATCAGGCGTGACTGTAGATCGAATTATTATCGAAGCGCAGGAAAAGCTCTCATTCGGCGCCCGTTATCAAGCGGTGGCGGCAGATATGGAAAGTTACGATGTGCTTAGCATCTGTAACAATTTAGGCTTGCCCGCCGCCGTGCTACGAGTGATTTCGGATGACGCAGGCAGTAACCTGCCCGACTTCAATTGGGCGGCGGAAGTCAATGGCCGGATGAATCCCTGGCGATTAGGGGCAGCGATGATTGCGCGTCCTGCTGCATCGTTGAAGTTCCTGTTAGGCATTCGTTCGGTGATCAATGCCCTGCGCAAAAATCTGGGAATCGTACTGCAAACGTGAGTTGGTAAAGCCAATTCAATCAAAGGTTTCAAAACTTGTAGGCCGGTTGACAAGGTTATACCTGCTGAATAGAGTTTGGCGCTCGTTTCCAAGCGCGGCCCCGGCGCTGGCACATTACAGTCGCCGCCGCAAAGAAAAGCCCCTTTGAAGAATCAGAAGAAGGAGAATACCCAATGAAGAAGCTGGCGCTCTCGGCGGTAGAGGCGAAGCACGGGATTGAAACAAAGGAAGGCACTTACAAAGTCGCTTCCGCGACGCTGAATCTGGCCACCAATGAACGCGTGGAATTAAGGGTGATCACCAAAGAGATCACAGACCTTGTCGCGCGAACTCCCATCCGCGAAGGCTTTGTGCAAATCTCTTCCCTACATACAACCACCGGCATCATGCTCAACGAGACGCAGGATGCCTTGCTGGACGATATGAAAGCGATGTTCGAGCAGGTCGTCCCTTCAGGCGTCTATTACAAACACAACGACCCACAACTTTCCGATTGCGCGCGCCGCAACGCCGACGCCCACCTGCGCGCCATCTTCGTCGGCAACAACCTGACCATTCCAATTGAAAACGGCAAGATGAAACTCGGGACATGGCAGCAGGTTTTCTTCACCGAATTCGATGGCCCGAACAACCGCAAAATCCACGTCCAGGTAATGGGAATCTGAACTGTAGTGGTCGGTGGTTGGTGGTCGGTATTCTTGCCAACCACCAACCACTAACCACTAACCACTATGAAAGCTTTCGTTACCGGAGCAACGGGGTTCATCGGTGGTAATCTGGTGCGGGCGCTGTTGGCTGACGGGCATCAGGTGCGAGCATTGGTTCGCCCATCCAGCGACCAGCGCAACGTCGCGGGTCTGCCGATTGAAACGGTCAGCGGCGATCTCAGCAATCAATCAAGCTTGACCGAACAAATAGCGGGCTGTGATGTGGTCTTCCACCTCGCAGCCCATTACTCGTTATGGGCGAAAGACCGCGACGCGATCTACAGCGCGAACGTCACCGGCACGAAGAACTTGCTGGCCGCCGCCCGAAGCTTGCGAATCAAACGCTTCATCCACACCAGTTCTGTCGCAGCCATCGGCGTCCCTGCCCCCGGCGCTCTGGCCAACGAAGAAACCCAAACCACCATTGAAGCCTTAGTCAGCGATTACAAGAAATCGAAATTCCTGGCCGAACAAGCCGCACGCGAAGCCGCACGCAATGGCTTGGATGTGGTCATCGTCAATCCATCAACGCCTGTTGGCGCTTATGACGT
>JBDSAM010000093.1:0-3729 GCA_039922135.1 Blastocatellia bacterium | reverse complement strand
CAAATTTCACGCCGCCGCGATCATACCGAAGTCACGCTGCAAGAACACGACGATCCACAGGTTTTGCTTCAACACTTGCTAAACCAAGGCGCGCGCATCACCCGCTTTGAACTGGTCGCGCCGTCGCTGAACGAAATCTTTATTGAGAGCGTCAAGCAGACGAATGGTAGTTAGTAGTTGGTTGGAATGTCGCCGATTACCAGCCACCAACCATCAACCACTGCCGAATGAAACGTCCAACCAAACAAGAAATGGTTCTGGAGATTTACGACCGCGAGGCGATGGGCGAAGTCACCGCGCGCGAGATTGCCCTTATTAATCAAGGCCTGGTGGAGGAGTTCGGCGAGGGGGGAGCGATGGCTCCGGCAGAAATCGCGCGGATCCTGCACGACGAAGATTTGCCCATTCGCTTTGAGCAAATCTTTCGCATGGAGTCGCCCACCGACAAATACGAAAACTTGTTCGGAGGATTAACCAAATGCGGGAAGCTGGCAGAAGCAGAAGGTTCGCTGCGGCAAATTGATGAATTGTTCAGGAAGTTTCAACAAGCGGGAGATCGCAAGGGGATACGTTATGCGCGGCGAGCGGGGTTACGGTTGAAACAAATAACCACCGCGCTTTCGCAGTCCCCGAAACTGACCGGTGGCCAGCGCAGTGAAATGGGGGAGGCCGCGCAATGGCTCAGAGTCTGGCTGCAAACGCCTGACATCTTCGATCAATGGTTGGAACTGCGAAAAGCGACAGTGGAATTTAAGGCATTATTTACGGCAACAACGTCAGCCAACGAAAAAATAACTAGCGAATAACAAAAAGTAACCAAAGAGAGCCGAGCAAAACGGGGAACAAATGACAAGGAGCGGGCCATCGTTGAGCCTGGTGCCGTAGTCCACCGATAGCCCACCCTGGCCCCTAGCTATTCTTTGCTAGGCACACACGTAACAGTCTCAATAGCCAACTTCTTCCACGAAACAGCGCAATTTTAATATTTATCAGCGATCTGAGTTTATGCGTTATCAGTGTTTGTTCTAAATTTCTTGTCAGATTTTTACCACCCGAATCTTAACCATCTTCATTTCATCCAGCCAATAGATTCGATAATAGCCCTCCATTTCCAACCTCGATTGTGTTGTGGCCAATTGGCCAGCATGCAGTTGGACTACCTCCGGAGCAACTTTTCTTTGTGTACGATGTTGATTATTGGTAAGGCAGGTACCCACTGGAATGTTAAAGACGATGGCAATGATTGGCAGTCGGAACCGGCGCGCCATTCGCAACAATGGCCTTCGCGCGCGGAAGTGCAGATTGGTCGCGTCAATTACCGTCAGCCGCTGCTGGGCCAGACGCAGCCGGGCAATGTGATGAAGCAGAGCGAAGGTTTGCGCATTGATGCTCTGGTCGCTTTCGTCGTCACAGATCAACGCGCGACAGCGGTCGGAAGACACTACTTCTGACGGCGAAAAATGGCGCGCGGCAAAGGTGGATTTGCCCGCGCCTGACGAGCCAATCAGCAAGACCAACGATGGATCAGGAATTTCAATGGTCAGCACTTTGTTACTGCAACCGCAACTGAAAAGGAGCAGCTTTACCTCAGGGGCCAGCTTACGCGTCCAAGTTCTCTTTAAGCCGTGCCGCATCGGTAATCGGCGCTTCACAAGTAAAGTTCTGGCAAACGTAAGCCGTCGCCTTGCCTGCAACTTGCCCCCGTCCTTCCAGCAGTTTGATAACTTGTGGAACGTGCGCATCGTCTGGCGCGGCAAGCGCAACAACCTTATTGGGCAAATAACGATTAAAGACCGCGTCAATCAGCGCCTGCGCGTCCTGTGCTTCGGGTGACGCGATGATAGCAATTTCGTAAGGCGAACTTAGGTCGTAATCCAGCGCGCAGAGCAGATGGCCGAATGCGCTGGGCGAACGCAGCATTGCCGGAGCCAGCAGTTTCAATATCTGCTCTGTCTTTTGCCGATACTCTTGCTCGCCGGTCAGATGCGACAGCCGCAGCAACAGATGCGCCGCAACCGAGTTTCCAGCGGGGATCGCATTGTCATAAAAATCCTTGGTGCGCGTAATCAACGTTTCGTGATCCGCACCAGTAAAAAAGAAACCGCTGTCAGTCTGGTCCCAGAATTGTTCAATCATAGTTTCAACCAAGGCTCGCGCCTCGTTGAACCAGTGAATGTCAAACGTCGCTTCGTACAGCGCCAGCAGCCCGTCGGCTAGATAGGCGTAATCTTCCAGATAAGCGTTCAGCTTGCTCGCGCCGTCCTTGTGCGTGCGAAGCAGACGGCCATCGCGCTTCAACTCTTTCAATAAAAAGTTCGCGTTATTAATGGCGACTTCCAGGTAATCTTTACGGTTCAGCACGCGCGCGGCTTCGGCGAATGTGCGCAGCATCAGCCCATTCCAAGCAGTCAGCATCTTTTCGTCGCGAAATGGTTTGACGCGTTGTTCGCGGGCATCGAACAGAATCTGTTTGCCACGCGCGATGGATTCGTTCAAACGGTCAACAGTTACGCCCATCAATTTGGCGATCATTCCCGCATCTTCGTCCACGTGCAGAATGTTGTGGTCTTCAAAGTTTCCATGCTCCGTCACATCGAAATAGTGGCAGAACAGCTTCGCGTCCTCTATTCCCAGCAACGCTTCAACCTCTTTCGGCGACCAGACGAAAAACTTGCCTTCCTCGCCTTCGCTGTCGGCATCCTGCGAAGAGTAAAAACCGCCGTTGGCATCGGTCATCTCGCGCTGCACGTAATCCAGCGTCTCTGTCGTAATGCGGTTGTAAAACTCGTTGCCCGTCACTAGAAACGCATCCAGATAAATCCGCGACAGCAGCGCGTTGTCATAGAGCATTTTTTCGAAGTGCGGCGCCAGCCATTTCTCATCCACCGAATAGCGATGAAACCCGCCTCCAAGCTGGTCATACATTCCACCATTCGCCATCTTTTTCAACGTCAGTTCTACTGCATCCAGCACAGCCTGTTGCCTATTTCGATGGTATTGCCTCAGCAAAAATGTCAGCGTCATAGAAGGAGGAAACTTCGGTGCCCGCCCAAAACCCCCATAGATCGGGTCAAGCAGCCGCAGCAGATTGCTTGCTGCCTGATCCAGAATATGCTGACTCAACTCGCCTTCCTGCGGCCTGACTGCGTCTATGCGTTTTAGTTCGTTAAGGATGCTGGTGGCGCTCTTGGCAATTTCGCCACGGTTCGTGCGGTAGGCCTCAGCGATCGAGATCAGAATGCGCGGAAAGCCCGGCATCCCCCCGCGATCCACTGGCGGGTAATACGTGCCGCCATAAAATGGCACGCCCTCCGGCGTCAGAAAGACCGTCATCGGCCAGCCGCCGCGTCCGGTCAACATCTGCACGGCATTCATGTAGATCGCGTCCAGGTCGGGGCGCTCTTCCCGGTCAACTTTGATGTTGATGAAGTTGTCGTTCATCAGCTCGGCAATGGCTTCGTGCTCGAACGATTCATGCTCCATAACGTGGCACCAGTGGCAGGCGCTATATCCTATCGAGAGCAGAATCGGTTTGTCTTCGCTCCGGGCGAGTTCAAGCGTCTCGTTATTCCAAGCATGCCAATCAACCGGATTGTGCGCGTGCTGAAGCAGGTATGGGCTGGTTTCGTGAATTAGTTGGTTGGTGAACTTATATTCGGTCGGATGCTGTGCGGACATTTGACCTTCTCCTGATGCCTGAGTTGAGATTTTATGGGACGGTTGGTAAAC
>JBDSAM010000092.1:0-2658 GCA_039922135.1 Blastocatellia bacterium | reverse complement strand
GAAAGGCGTGGATCGTCTGGTCTATCGCTCGAACCGGCTGGGCGACGATCTGACACTGACCAATACGGGCGGCGGCAATACTTCATCAAAGCTGCCGGAAACAGACCCTCTGACAGGCGAACCCGTCGAAGTCTTATGGATCAAAGGTTCCGGCGGCGATCTGCGCACGGCCAAACGCGATGGCTTTGCTTCGTTGTATCTGGACAAGATTCGCGCGATGAAACCGCTTTACCTGAACGCCCCCGATCGCGGGGCCAAAAGCAAGATCGAAGACGCGATGCATCCGATGTACAGCCATTGCGTGTTCAATCTGAATCCGCGCGCTTGTTCGATTGATACGCCGTTGCACACGCTGGTGCCCTACCAACATGTAGACCACTTGCACCCGAACGCCGTCATCGCCATCGCCGCTTCCGTCAACCAGGAAAGATTGACCAAAGAGATTTACGGCGACGATGTTATTTACGTCCCGTGGCAACGGCCTGGCTTCGACATCGGCTTGAAGATCGAGCAACTGATCAAAGACCACCCGCAGGCCAAAGGCGTCGTGCTTGGCCATCACGGCATGTCTTCGTGGAGCAATAACGACAAGACCTGTTACGAAACCGCGCTGGAAATTATTGATCGCGCCGCCCAATATATCGAAGCCCACGACAAAGGCGCACAAACTTTCGGCGGGCCGAAGTATCAGCCGCTGGCCGATGAATCGCGGCAACAGTTGATCGCCCAATTGATCCCGTGGTTGCGGGGGCAGGTTTCTGTTTACAAACGTTTTGTCGGGACGGTACAGGCGGACGAAAAGATGCTGCGCTTTGTGAACAGCGTGGATGGGCCGCGTTTGGCTGCGCTTGGAACCTCGTGCCCGGATCATTTCCTGCGCACAAAGATCAAATCGTTGTTTGTGGATTGGAATCCGGCGACGGGCGACCTGGAAGCATTGAAGGCAGCTATTTCAACGGGCTTGGCGCAGTACCGGCTGGATTACGCGGAATACTACAACCGCTGCAAGCATCTTGATTCACCCGCGATGCGCGACCCGAATCCGACGGTGGTGCTGATTCCAGGCTTAGGGATGATTGCCTGGGGCAAAAACAAGAGCGAATCGCGCGTGACGGCAGAGTTTTATAACTGCGCGATTGAAGTCATGCGCGGCGCCGAAGCCATTGATCAATACGAAGCGATGGATCAGCAGGAAGCTTTCGACATCGAATACTGGCTGTTGGAAGAGGCTAAGCTGAGAAGGATGCCGCCCGAAAAGGAGCTTGATCGCCAGATCATTGTCGTGGTCGGCGCGGGCGCAGGCATCGGCAAAGCAACGGCGCACCGGCTGGTCAAAGAAGGCGCGCATATCGTCTGCGTTGACCTGGATGAAGCTTCCGCCAAAGAAACAGCGCAAGAGATCATCGCCAAATACGGTGCGGGCATTGGCGTAGGGGGCACGGGGGTGAGTGATTGTGGCCCGGCGATTGGCTTGGCCTGCGACATCACCAACCGCGCCAGCGTGCAGCAAATGTTCGAGCGTGTGATGCTGGCGTATGGCGGAATTGATGCGGTCGTTGTAACCGCAGGTATCTTCGTGCCGCCCGACAAGGCCGGTTACATCGAAGACCGTCTGTGGGAAAAGACTTTCGCCATCAATGTCACGGGCGCATACATCGTGACCGACGAAGCGAACAAAATCTTCAAACTGCAGGGACTGTCCGGCAACGTCGTCCTGACGACCAGCGCCAACGCCGTCGTTGCGAAGAAGGGAAGTCTGGCTTACGACACCAGCAAAGCGGCAGCCAATCATCTGGTGCGCGAACTGGCAGTGGAACTGGCTCCGCTGGTCCGCGTCAACGCCGTCGCGCCCGCGACCGTCGTTAAAGGCAGCACGATGTTCCCACGCGACCGCGTGATCGCATCATTGGCCAAATACGCGATTACCTTCAGCGAAGACGAAGAAACCGAAGCGCTGCGTGAAAAGCTTGCTGGTTTTTACGCCAAACGTTCGCTGACGCAATCGCCGATTGAACCGGAAGATCAGGCCGAAGCCGTCTTCCTGCTTGTGTCACAGCGATTGTCAAAGACTACCGGCCACGTGATTCCGGTAGACGGCGGGTTGCAGGATGGATTTTTGAGATAAATACAATTGTTGCCTGGGTACGCACGCGCCCTCGCGTGCGGGCTTGGACGATATGTATTTTCATCGCAGCAGGTCTTTTGCAAACTCCAGCACGCGAGGGCGCGTGCGTACCCAGGTTTAGGATAACTATGGCAACACATTTTGAGATCAACGACGGCTTCATCGCCGAACAGAACAGCAAGGCGCAGGCATGGCTGGATGACGACTACGAACATCTGGGCAAGCAACTACGGCGGCGTGGCGTGGACATTGAAGACCTCACCAGCCGCGCGCAATCGTTCCAAGTGGCGGTGCCTTCGTGGGGCGTCGGCACGGGCGGGACGCGGTTTGCGCGGTTCCCCGGCGTGGGCGAACCTCGTGGCATTTATGAAAAGCTGGAAGATTGTGCGGCGATCTTTCAACTGGTGCGCGCGACGCCGACCGTGTCGCTGCACATTCCGTGGGACAAGCCGCAGGACGCAGCCGAACTGCGCGCGTTTGCCAGCGCGCGGGGCTTGCACTTCGACGCAATGAATTCCAACACGTTTCAGGAT